>SUUD01000158.1 GCA_015062715.1 Olsenella sp.
AAGCCCGTCGGACCCTCGGGGTCGCCATAGCGGTCGTAGTTGGAGCGGCGCTGCTCGTCGGAGAGGACCGAGTAGGCCTCGTTGACCTCCTTGAAGCGCTCCTCGGCGTCCGGCGCGTCCGAGACGTCGGGATGGACCTCGCGCGCCTTCTTGAGGAACGCGCGCTTGATGGTGCGGGCGTCGGCGTCGCGGTCGACGCCAAGCACCTCGTAATAGTCTCTGTTCGGTTGCAAAGTCTGCCTCGCTTGGGTACCCGTCCTTCATGGTGCAGAGTGGATTCTACCCCATCGACCCAAGATGAAACGGGGCTTCTCAGATTGCACGGACCCCCCAAAAGGGGCGAGGTCACAGCGACAGCGCGTACTCGCCAACCTTCCTCACGCCACCCGTGAGCCAGGTGTCCGCGCCGAAGGGGGCGCTGCTCACGCGCAGGGTGCCGCCAGGCTGGTCGAGCTCGAGCTCGACCGCGCGTCGCGCGTCACGGGCGAAGACCATGCCGACGGCCGCGGTGCCGCTCGCGCACGACCCCTCCCAGAAAAGGGTGTCCGCCCCTGGAACGAAGACGAGCGGCGTCATGCGGAGGCCGTCGCCCCTGTCACCAAGAAACATCAGGCCAAGGCAATCGGAGGCCACCAGCGCACACCATTCCCGCACCGCACGCTCTGCATCGTCGGTGTTGTCAATCAGGTGCGCAAACGGCGATTCGGGCACCACGACGAGATGGGCGATGCCCTGCATGCGAACGAGCGGCAACGTTGCGGCAGTCCCCGCATGCACCAGGAAGGCGTCACTCACGGAGACGGCGGGCGGCATGAGCACGCTGGCGGATGCGCCTTGGTCATCGGCAAGGTCAAGACGGACCCTCACCGGCCCCTCGGCCCCTGACACGCGCACGCTCACCTCATGCTCGCCGGGTCCCCAACCAAGGCGTATGGCACGCAGCAGAGCCGCGCACATGGTCGCGTTGCCACAGAACTCGCCCCCAGCCATGCAGAGCGTCGGCAGGTCATCCCCGCCCGCGTCACAGAAACCGACCTGCTCGACCTCCGGGTGGCGCGCCATGACGGCAGCGGCCACTGCGGTCATGTCCTTACCGTCCACGGCCGTCTCCACCAGCGCCGTGACGTTGCCGGTGGGATCGAAGATTCCGTAGCGCACCTCTGTCGTCGCCTGGACCATACTCTCCCCTAGCGCTCGAAGACGCGCAGGAACTGCCTGGTGCGCTCCTCGCGCGGATTGTCGAAGACCTCCTGCGGCGACCCCTGCTCCACGATCACGCCGCCGTCCATGAACAGGACGCGGTTGCTCACCGCCTTGGCAAAGGGCATCTCGTGCGTGACGACCACCATGGTCATGTGCTCGTCCGCAAGCTGTCGGATGACCTTGAGGACCTCACCGGTGAGCTCGGGGTCGAGCGCGGAGGTGGGCTCGTCGAAGAAGAGGATCTCGGGCCTCATGGCCAGGGCTCGGGCAATGGCCACGCGCTGCTGCTGGCCACCGGAGAGCTGGAAGGGGTAGGCCTTGGCCTTGTCGGCGATGCCCATCTTGGCGAGCAGCTCCATTGCAGCCTGCTCCGCCTCGGCCTTGTCACGCCCCTGCACGTGGATGGGTGCATCGACGAGGTTCTGCAGGATGCTGTAGTGCGGGAAGAGGTTGAACTGCTGGAAGACCAGCCCGCAATAGCTGCGGAAGTGCCGCAGGCGGTCTGTTCCCACGTAGCTTGCCTGTCCCGACTCGTCGGTGCTGGCCGCGGTCTCGCCCATGTAGCGGATCTCGCCGGCGTCGATGGTCTCGAGGAAGGTGGCGCAGCGCAGAAGCGTCGACTTGCCAGAGCCTGACGGGCCGATGACGCTCACGACCTCGCCCTTGTCGACGTTGAAGCTGATGTCCTTGAGCACGACGTTGTCGCCGAACTGCTTCTTGATGTTGTTCATCTCGAGAATCATGTCTCGTCCCTCCAAGGCCCCACGTGTCGGCGCCGATTACTTGTAGTAGTCCATCGACCTCTCGACGCGGGCCATGACGCGCTCGACGACGTAGTTTGCGACGAAATAGAAGATGCCCGCAATGATGAAGGGCATGAACGAGACCTGTGACGCAGAGATCTGCTTGGCCAGGCTGAAGACCTCCTGGAACGCAAGCGTAGATGCAAGCGAGGTGTCCTTGACCAGCGTGATGACCTCGTTGGTGATGGACGGCATGATGCGTTTGGCAACCTGGGGCAAGATGATGCGCATGAAGGTCTGCGCCTTGGTGTAGCCAAGGACTTCGGCAGCCTCGTACTGGCCCTGCGGGATGGACTCGATGCCCCCGCGGTAGATTTCGGCGAAGTAGGCTGCATAGTTGAGCACGAAGCCCAGGATGAGCGCCGGGAAGCGCCAGCCGCCGATGTTGATGCCGAAGAGGTAGTACGGGCCGAAGTACCAGACGAGCAGCTGCAGCATGAGGGGCGTGCCACGGATGACCGAGATAAACGCGCTGATGATGCCGCGAACCACGGAGAAGCGCGACTTCTTGAGCAGCGCGATGACCATGCCCAGGGGCAGAGAGCCGACAAGCGTGAGGAAGAAGACGGCAAACGTCTTGAGCATGCCCTCGAACATGACCTGGAGCATGGTGGATATCGTCATGGTTGGACCTCGTTCGTCATGAGGAAGGGGCCACCACGGCAAACAGCCGAAGTGGCCCCCGTCGCATACGTGCTACTTGCCCAGGATGAGGGAGTCGTAGATGGCGGGATAGCGCTGGCCGATCTCGTCGAAGGTACCGTCGTCGACGAGCTTCATGAGCGCATCCCAGACCTTGGCCAGAAGGTCGTCCTCGCCCAGGCGGAAGGCGATGGCATAGATCTCCTCGGAGAGGACCTCGTCGAGGAAGACGATGGAGTCGTCATCGCCCTTGAGGTAGGAGCCGTTGGTGATGTCGATGGCGATGGCGTCGATGCCGCCGGCCTTGAGGTCATTGAAGGCGGTGGTGTAGGTGTCGTAGACCTCGAGCGAGGCAAAGGTGGCGGCGAGCTCGGCCTGCCCCTCCTCCTCGTCCTCGAGCATGATCTGCGCCGAGGTGCCACTCTGGACGCCGACCTTCTTGCCGGCAAGGTCGGCCAGGGTGGCGATGCCGGAATCGGCCTTGACCATGATCATCTGCGAGTTGTTGGAATAGGGCTCGCTCCAGAGGTAGGCGTCCGCGTTGTCGGCCATCTTGGTGAAGCCGGACCAGATGCAGTCGCAGCTGCCGGCATTGAGCTCGGCGTCCTTGGCGGTCCAATCAAAGGGGACGGGCTCGTAGGTCCACTCGTTGACCTCACAGACAGCATGGGCGCACTCGACGTCAAAGCCGGTGGTCGATCCGTCCTCGCCAATGAAGGAGTAGGGCGGGAAGTCGCGGTCGAAGCCGTGCTTGAAGGTGAAGCCGGGGCCGTAGGGGTCCTCGCCCTCGGCGGCCGGCGCATCGGAGCCAGATCCGCCTCCGCAGGCGACAAGGCCGAAGGCGGGGGCGGCAGCGAGGGCGGCAAGGAACTGGCGGCGGTTCATGGTTGGCATGGTCATCCTTTCGCGAGGGTGTCATCCACTTTAGTATGGTGGAGTATAGGATAGCGCACCCATGTGGCCGCCATAACCCCGGCTAGTAAAGACTCTGTTACGACAGGGGTGCCAGGCCCATGAGTGCGGAGGGTACGACCCCTTTGCCAGCCTTGTTGCTAGAGGCCCCCGCGCATGCAGCTCGCCATGGCAACGAACATGAGGGCCCAGACCAGCCCCGTCTGCGCACCCGAGGCGATCGCCCGGCCGACGTTTGCCCACCAGCCCTGGCCATGTCCCGCGAGGTTGCTCGACAGGACGAAGAACGCCCCTATCGCCAGGGGGAACATGATGACGGGCATGACTGCCGAGGTCGAGCCCGTCAGAAGGCCCAGCAGCAGGAAGGGCAGGGCGAAGCCCAGCAGGCGGAAGCCGGCGGACTGGCGGTAGTCGAGCCGCTCGGCAGGCACGGCCACCCGGCATACGAAGTCACCGGCCGCCTCGCCATTGGTGCCGGCGTTGCCCATGCCCTCGATGCGCACCTCCGAACCATCGTAGGAGCCCGCTGGGATGTCGACCACGACCTCGCTCGCCGTGAGGACGCGCCCGGAGCCGCCGCACTCCTCGCAGGGGTCGACGACCACGCGGCCCGACCCCTCGCACTCGGGGCAGGTCATGTTCATGACGCCAAAGCCCAGGAGGTCCTGCAGGTCGAGTGTGATGCGTCCCGTTCCGCCGCAGGTCGGGCAGGTCGCCGAGTGCTCGGCATGGACGGAGCCCCTGCCGCCGCAGTGCGAGCAGGGCGCGTAGTGGTTATAGGTGACGCCCCTGCGGCACCCCTCACGTGCCTGCTTGGGCTCGAGCGTGACCTCGTAGACCACGTCGTTGCCGGCGTGCGGGTTGAAGGCCCGCGAGCGGGCCTGGGCACGGGAGCGACGGGCCTGCGAGAACGGGAAGCCGTCGAAGGGCCAGTCGCCGTACGAGGAGTACCCGCCACCGTAGCCGCCGGAGGAGGACGGTGTGGACCATTGGGCACCAGCAAACGGGTTCCCGGAGCGCATGGCGTCGTAGCGGGCGCGCTTGTCGTCGTCGGACAGGACCGCATACGCCTCGGAGACCTCCTTGAAGCGCTCCTCGGCGTCGGGCTCCTTGTTGACGTCCGGGTGCAGGGTGCGCGCCTTCTTCTGGAATGCCTTGCGTATCTCGTCTGTGCTGGCATCGGTCGAAACGCCGAGCACCTCGTAGTAGTCCTTCTCGTTCATGGAAGCCATGTGGTCGTCTCCCCTGCCGTCCAGCCATCGGGCGACCGTCGGTCGCCTGGTTGATTGTACCCAAGAGGGTGTCCGGCAGTCCGGCGGCCCCGCACCCCGCCACAGGAGCCGCCTCCTCCATCAAACGCCCACCGCAATCCCCTGTTGCCGTGCCTGTCAATGACTGAACGGGAAGAACGGCGAAACAGTGACAAAATGGAGAGGCTGGATAGCACCTGCTGACGCACGTGACCGCAGGGCCACCCGTCGGCGCGAGCCCAACCGACAGATTCGCGACCTATCGGGCACACGAAACCAGAGGAGTCGCCATGGAGTTCTGCGAGAGGCTCGATTCCTACATCCGCCTGCTGGGCTGCACCTCGAGCGAGCTTGCAAAGGCGTCGGGCGTCTCCCTGGCGACCATCAGCCGCTACCGTTCCG
>SUUD01000159.1 GCA_015062715.1 Olsenella sp.
CGTGCTCGACCCCGTCGAGGCGCACCACGAGCAGACCGTCGCGCACGAAGGCGGCGCGGGGGGTGCCCTGGTCGGCCGCATCGAGGCGGCAGACGCGCAGGCCCCGCGCCTCCAGGCGCGCCATGATGGCGGCACAGCCCGGCTCGCACGACACGATCGCGAGGTCCGCTGGGGTGAGGTTGGCGAAGACGCGCTCCTTGGCGGCGGCGTACCTCTCGTGCGAGCGGTGCCAGGAGAGGTGGTCGGGCGTGATGTTGAGCAGGGTGGCCACACGGGGGTGCAGCTCGTGGCTGGTCGCGAGCTGGTAGCTCGAGAGCTCGGCCACGAACCACTCGCCGTCGTGCCTGCCGGCGACCTCGCCGATCGCGAGCGTGCCGATGTTGCCCACGGCCTCGGCGTCGAGGCCCCCTGCGCGCAGCAGGTCGCGGGTGAGCGTGGTCGTGGTGGTCTTGCCGTTCGTTCCCGTGATGGCGACCCAGTCGCGCGGGCTCTCGCGCCAGGCGAGCTCGGGCTCGCCGATGATCTGGGTCGCATGCGCCGCCGCGCTCAGGAAGAAGTCCGAGAACTCGGAGATGCCCGGCGAGGCGACGGCGAGGTCGAAGGAGCCCTCGACCTCGTCGGTCCCGGTGACGACGTCAACGCCCATCCCCTCGAGCTCGCGAGTCTGCTCGCCGGGGGTCGAGGCCGCGCCGCCATAGAGCGTCACGGAGTCCACGCGGTCGGGCACGAGGCCGGTGAGGTAGCGGGCAAGGGCAAGCCCCGTCTTCCCGAGCCCGAGCACGCAGACGCGGCCGAGGCGCGGCAGGGTGGAAGTGGTGTTCTGTGTAGGCACTTGGAGTCTCCTAGCTGCGTTTCAGATGCCTGTTCCCAAGTGCATACATTTTAGCGGAACGAGGGCCACGAGACCGCGTGGCCACGGCCTCGACACGCCATCTGAACATCGCCCGCGGGACACCCTGCCCGGAGGATTCGTCCCACTCTGGGACACTTGGCCCGGAGGATTTGTCCCACTCTGGGACAGCCAGCCCGGAGGATTCGTCCCGTTACGGGCGACTCATGAGCGCAGCGAATGAGCGAGCGAAGCGAGCGCGGAGCCCGTAACGGGACGAATCCTCCGGGGTAACTGTCCCGCGGGCTGGCCGTCCCACAGGGAGGGCGCCTCCAGATGGCCTAGCCCAGCTGGAAGTAGAGGGCGAACCCCAGGGCGGCGAACGCGCCGGAGATGATCCAGAAGCGTAGCACGACCTTCGTCTCGCTCCAGCCCATCTTCTCGAAGTGGTGGTGCAGGGGCGCCATGAGGAAGACGCGCTTGCCGGTCATCTTGAAGCTCGCGACCTGGATGATCACCGAGAGCGCCTCGCAGATGAACAGGCCGCTCATGATGAGGGTCGTCACCTCGGTCTTGGTGAGCACCGCCATGGCGGCGATGGCCGCGCCCAGCGCGAGCGACCCCGTGTCGCCCATGAAGATCGTCGCGGGATAGCAGTTGAACCAGATGAAGCCGATGCAGGCGCCGGCGATGGAGCTCGCGAAGATGGCGAGGTTGATCTCGTCGTAGCGGAATGCGACCGCCGCGAGCGCCATCATGACCACGAGCACGGTGCCGCCGGCAAGGCCGTCGAGGCCGTCGGTGAGGTTCACCGAGTTGGAGAGGCCCGCCATGAGCAGGAACACGAAGACCACGTAGAGCCAGGGCACCACGATCCCCTCCCCCACCGGGATGGTCGTGGAGAGGACGCCCAGGTCGACCACCAGGCCGCCCGGGAACGCGATCGTGGGCTCGACGCCGCAGTAGTTGACCGCGGCGAGGCAGAACGCGACCGAGATGACCGTGAGCCCGGCCATCTTCTGCTTGGGCGTGAGGCCCAGCGAGCGCTCGTGGGCGACCGACTCGATGTCGTCCAGAAGGCCCAGAGCCGCGGTGGCGAGCGTCGCCACCAGGCAGATGGTGAGGTCGACCGACATGCGCGCCATGAGCAGGCAGGTGATGAGCATGGAGAGCAGGATCACCACGCCGCCCATGGTGGGCGTCCCCTGCTTGACGAGGTGGCGCTGCGGGCCGTCGGCGCGGATCTGCTGGCCCACGCCCTCGCGGCGCATGAGCTTGATGAACAGCGGCATGAGCGCCAGCGCGAGGACGGCGGCGATGCCCAGGGACAGAAACACCTGGTAGGTAGGATATGCGGGATTGCCGATCATCGGCCGAGCACCCCCTGAACGAAGCGGTCGAGCCCCGCCGCGCGGGACGCCTTGGCAAGGACGAGGTCTTCGGGCGCGAGCACGTCGGCGAGCACGGCCACGGCCTCGTCGACGGTCTGGAAGCGCTCGATGCGGTCGTCGGACATGCCGCACGCGATGGCGGCCTCGCGCATGGACCCCGCGAGCTCGCCGCCCACCAGCACGAGCAGGTCGAGGGGCTTGGCGGCGGCGTATGCCCCCACGATGGCGTGGAGCATGCCCTCGCTCTCGCCCAGCTCACCCATCTCGCCGAGCACCGCCACGCGCCTGCCCTCGCAGGGCATGGAGCACAGCACGTCGATGGCGGCGGCCATGGACGTGGGGCTGGCGTTGTAGGAGTCGTCGATCATGCGCGGGCGCCCGGGCGCGGTGACGACCTCGAGGCGCATGTGGGTGGCCGGCATGGTGGCGAGCGCCTCGACCACCGCGGAACGACCGACGCCGAGCCGGTCGGCGACGGCCGCGGCGAGCAGGTAGTCCGAGACGACGTGGCGCCCCGGCACGCTCGAGTGTGCCGGTGCCCACCAGCCATCCGAGAAGCGCAGGTCGAAGTGGGCCAGGCCCTCCCCGTCGAGCTCGATGCCCTCGGCTCGCACGGCGTCGGTGGCACGGGTGCCCACGAGCTCGACCCCCACGCCCGCCGGGCGGGCAAAGCCGTCGGCGATGAAGGCGGTGTAGTCGTCGGAGGAGGTGAGCACGAGGCAGGGGCCCACGGCGCCGCCGCCGGGCAGGGTGCCGGCGCACATGCCGGCCACGATCTCGGCCTTCGCGCGGGCGATGTTCTCGCGCGAGCCCAGAAGCCCGATGTGGCTGGTACCCACGTTGGTCACGACCGCCAGGTTGGGGCGCGCCGCGCGGGTGAGCCGGTCGATCTCGCCGGTGTGGTTCATGCCCATCTCGAGCACGAGGACCTCGGCGTCGTCGGGGGCCGAGAGCAGCGTGAGGGGCATGCCGATGAGGTTGTTGAGGTTGCCCGTGTTGGCGTGGACGCGCCAGCGCGCGCCGAGCGCACGGGCCAGCATGTCCTTGGTGGTGGTCTTGCCCACCGAGCCGGTCACGCCCACGACAACCCACTGGGGGTTGCGCTCGCGCCAGGCCCCGGCGAGCGCGAGCATGAAGGCCTCGGGGTCGTCGTTGGCGGCCCGCAGGACGGCGCAGCCCGCCTGGGCCGCCTCGTCGAGCAGCGACGCCTCGGGCTCGCGCGTGAGGACCACGCAGCTGGCGCCCGTGCGCATCGCCGCCCCCGCAAAGTCGTTGCCGTCGACGCGCTCGCCAGGGAACGCGACGAAGACCGCCCCGTCCCCAGCCGCGCGCGAGTCGGTTGCGACGCCGTGGCACGGACGCGCGGGGTCGCCCTGGACCAGGGCGGCCGCGGTCGCGGCGGCGATGTCGCCGACACTCATGGCTAGCATGTGGAAGAACCTCCCTTTGGCGCTACTCGCCCTCGGACCGGGAGTCGGCGTCGTCGGAGTACTCGGAGTAGTCGTCGGTGTAGTCGACGTACTCGTCGTACTCGTCCTCCGGCACGGACTCGACGGGCTGGACGCCCATGTCCACGAGCGCCTCGCTCATGATAGCCGAGAAGACCGGCGCCGCCGAGTCGCTCGAGAGGTACGGGGTGCCATTGAGGCCGATGTACACCATAACTTCAGGGTCGTCGGCGTTCGCGTAGCCCACGAGCGAGGACACGTAGTAGAAGTCGGAATACCCGGCCTCGCCCTCCTTGACCTGCTCGCCCGTGCCCGTCTTGCCCGCCACGTCGTAGCCGGGGACGTCACCGGCGCTACCGGTGCCCGTGTCCATGACGTCGCGGAGCATGTCGGTCATGACCGCGGCCGTCTCGGGCGTGCAGAGCGGGTCCTGCGCGGGCCACTCCGCCTCGACGCCGCCTGCCGAGACCAGGAAGTGCGGCGTGTAGGGGACGCCGTCGTTGGCGATGGCCGCGAACCCGCGCACCATCTGCACCATGGGGACGGCGACGCCCTGGCCAAACGACATGACCGGCCAGGTCGTCATCTCGTAGTCCTCGCGGGCGCGCACCAGGCCCTCGACCTCGCCGGGGAAGTCGATGCCGGTGGGCTGGCCGATGCCGAAGCCCTGGACGCCCTGGGCGAACACGTCGGGTCCGAGCGTGCGGGCCACGAGCACCGTGCCGGTGTTGGACGAGCGGCGCAGGATCTCGCGGACGTCCATGTCCATCTGGTAGTCGCGGCCGTCGTCGTCGTGGACCATGTCGTCGCCCACGGGGACCTCGGGCGGCACCGAGTAGGGCGTCTCGGGCGTGATGATGCCGTTCTCCACGCCGGCCGTCATGGTGATCACCTTGAAGACCGAGCCCGGCTCGTAGGTGTCCGAGACGAGGCGCAGCTTGAGGGCCTCGTTCGTGATGGAGGCAGGGTCGGTGGGGTCGAGCAGGGGCGTCGAGCACGCGGCGAGGATCTCGCCGTTCTTGGGGTCGATGACCATGACCGAGCCCGACTCGGCCTCGTAGTCCTCCACGCCCTTGACGATGGTCTCCTCGGCCATGCGCTGGATGTCGATGTCGATGGACAGGACGATGTCCTGGCCGTTCTGGGCCTCGATGATGGTGGACTTGCCGCCCGCGATGGGGTTGCCGTCGCGCGAGAGCTCCATGCGCAGCTCGCCGTTGGTGCCCTTGAGGATGTCGTTGTAGTACAGCTCGATGCCCGAGAGGCCGTCGCCGTCGATGCCCACGAAGCCCAGGACCTGGCCGGCAGTGGCCCCGTAGGGGTAGACGCGCTTGGTGTCGGGAAGGAAGTAGATGCCCGTCAGCCCCTGCTCCGCCAGGGCGGCCTTGAGGTCCTCGGCGACCGTCTCGTCGACCTGGCGCTCCACGTAGACGAAGGTGGTGTCCTGGGTGACGGTCTCGAGGTAGTCGGAGCCGTTGCCGCCCAGGATCGAAGCCAGGACGCGGGCGGTGACCGGCGCGTTGGTGACCTCCTG
>SUUD01000160.1 GCA_015062715.1 Olsenella sp.
CAAGGCCGACCTCGTGACGCCCGATCAGCTCGCCGAGCTCAAGGCGCTGGTCCGCGGCCTGCAGAAGGAGGCCGTCATCGTCGAGGCCACCCAGGCTGACGTTCCCATGAGCGAGATCCTTGACACCGACCGCTTCGACTTCGACACGGCCTACAACTCGGCCGCGTGGATCGACGCCATGGAGCATCCCGAGGAGCACGAGGACCCCGAGGTGCTCGAGTACGACATCACGACCTTCGTCTACAAGCGCCGCCAGCCCTTTGACATCGACAAGTTCGTCGACTACGTCGGGACCTGGCCCAACGAGGTCATCCGCACCAAGGGCATCCTCTGGGCCATCCAGGACCCCAACATGTGCTACCTCTTCGAGCAGGTCGGGCATCAGGTGCGCATGGGCGAGAACGGCTACTTCGTGGCCTGCGCGCCGGCCGAGGAGATGCGCGAGATCCTCAAGAACGAGCCCGAGCTCCTCGAGGACTGGGACCCCAAGCTGGGCGACCGCATGACCAAGCTGGTGTTCATCGGCCGCCACATGGACCGCGAGGCGCTCGAGAAGGGCCTCGACGAGTGCCTGGTCCCCATCACCGTCGCCGAGTGGGAAGAGCAGGAGTAGGTACACGCCTTGCCGGGACACTCACCCCGGAGGATTCGTCCCACTTTGGGGCAGTTGCCCCGGAGGATTTGTCCCACTTTGGGACACCCGGCCCGGAGGATTTGTCCCACCCCAGGCTCGGCGCTCGCTCCGCTCGCTCATTCGCTGCGCTCATGACTCGCCCGTAGTGGGACAAATCCTCCGGGGTAACTGCCCCACTCTGGGGCAAATCCTCCGGGGCAACTGTCCCAAAGTGGGACGAATCCTCCGGGGTGAGTGTCCCAGTTCGGGCGGACGGTGGTGACTACAGCAGGCCCTCGGCCTCGAGGGTCTGCTGCACGCGCCTGAAGTGCATGAAGATGCCCTGCTCGTTGAGGGCGCAGATCTCGTCCCAGGTGGCGAGGCGGGCGTCGATGGCCTCGCCGTCGAGCAGTCGCACGTCGTCGAGCGAGAAGTCCAGGTGGATGTGGTAGATGTCCACGAGGTAGTTGTCGCCGCGGGCGAGGTCCACGTTCTCGTATGAGTAGACGGGCGCGAGCTCGAGGTCGGCCACGTCGAGGCCCGTCTCCTCGGCCACCTCGCGGGTGAGCGCCTCGCGCGGGGCCTCGCCGGCGCGCACGCCGCCGCCGCCGATCTCCCACCAGCCGGCGCCCCAGCCCTTGTCCATGGAGCGCTGCGTGATGAGCATGCGGCCGTCGGGCGCCTCGATAATGAAGAGCACGTAGAGCATGTACTGGCCCTCGGTGAGGAATGCGCCCTCACGGGGGATGGTCAGCCCCGTGGGCGTGCGCTCGCGGTCATAGACGTCGATCAGTTCCTGCATGCGTGGCTCCTCGCCTCGTGGTGTCGTGCCTGCCATTCTAGCCGCCAGATGTCGCTCCATTGTCGCGCATGGGTTACGATTGGGGATGACGGCGAAAGCAGAGGAGGCCCCATGAAGGCGACGGAAGCGCTTCGCAAGATGGTCAAGTCGAGCGGCAAGACGGCTCTGCAAATCTCCCGCGAGATTGGGCGCAAGCCCAACTACGTCTCCTCGTTGCTGCACCGGGGGAGCACGCCGACCGTCGAGACCTTCGCGAGCATCGCCAAGGCCTGTGGGGCTACGCTGCGCCTCGAGCTCGCCGGAGAGTCCGTCGAGCTTGACGGCTGGGACGTCGAGGTCACCGAGGACGTGCCCATCGAGTAGGCGCCAAGCTATGCGGCGTTACGGTGTCCCGCAAAACCGGGCGACTCCGCCGTTGGTCTAAGCCCCGCTGCCTGCCAAAGCTGGGCGGGGCCTGCTTCTTTTTGCTTAGCGCTACAATCACGGTAGGGACCGACCGTCTGGAGGTACGCCGATGAAGAAGCTGACGCGCAGAGGCTTTACCGCCGCCGGCATCCTCGCCGCCCTTGGTGCCGGTGTCACGGTGCTGCCGGGATGTGATGTCGCCGGGTGCTCGGGTCCCTTCGAGCCAGGGGACAACGAGATCGAGGCCGTCTACGGACCGCCCGAGGACTTCGACCAGGAGCCGGTAGGGGACTACGACCCCTCCGAGAACGAGCTCGAGGACGTGTATGGTCCTCCCGGGGACTTTGAGGCCGAGCTGGACGAGGAGGACGACCTAGACGTCTCTGCGAACGAGCTCGTGGGTGTCTACGGACCGCCCGAGGACTTTGATGACTGAGTGCGGGCAAGCCCATGGACCTCGCCCCCATTAAGACGGCCCACCTCGACAAGCTGGCCGACTACACCCGAGCTCTCTACCGCGAACCCGAGCTGCGCAAGCTCTTCTTCGAGCTTACGCTCCAGTGCAACGAGCGCTGCTTCCACTGTGGCAGCTCCTGCACGGCGGCGAGGGGGGACGAGCTCTCGCGCGACGAGTGGCTGGGCATCATCGACCAGGTCAAGGAGGACTTCGGCACCTCCCGTATCCAGCTGTGCGTCACGGGCGGCGAGCCGCTGCTCAACCGCGACTTCTTCGACATCATGGGCCACGCCCACGAGCAGGGCTTTAGGTGGGGCATGACGAGCAACGCCACGCTCATCACGCCAGAGGTGGCGCGCCGCCTGGCCGAGGTGGGCATGGGAACCATCTCGGTCTCCATCGACGGCCTGCGCGAGACGCACGACGAGCTGCGGGGTCTGCGCGGTGGCTATGACCGTGCCATGGCAGGCATCCAGAACCTCATCGACGTGGGCACGTTCCATGCCATCCAGGTGACCACGGTCGTGAACCACGGCAACATCGGCCAGCTCGACGACCTGTTCCAGATCATGGACGGCCTCGACATCGACTCGTGGCGCGTCATCAACCTCGAGCCCATCGGCCGCGCGCTGCTGCGTCCCGACCTCATGCTCACGCGCGAGGACTATGTGCGGCTGTTCGAGTTCATACGCGAGAAGCGCCGGGCAGGCTACCCGCTGGAGTACGGGTGCAGCCACTACCTGGGCTTGGAGTACGAGGCCGAGGTGCGCGAGTGGTACTGGCTCTGCAACGCCGGCGTCTACACGGCCTCCATCATGGCCAACGGTGACATCGGCGCCTGCCTCGACATCGAGCGACGGCCCGAGACCATCCAGGGCAACATCCGTCGCGAGCGCCTGCGCGACGCGTGGGAGGGGCGCTTCGAACTCTTCCGGCAGGACCTCTCCGACCTCAACCCCGCATGCCGTGCCTGCGAGCACGCGCGCTTCTGCCGTGGCGACGCCCACCACAGCTGGGACTACGACGCCATGCGGCCGATGGTCTGCCTCAAGGGAACCCTGTTCTAAAACAAGACGCCCCTCCTGGGGAGGGGCGTCCTTCTCGCGGGGGGGCCTGTCGTCGTCATGCGGTGAAGAGGTGCTGGCGCTTCTCGAAGTAGGTCCTGTTGAGCACGTACATGGCCAGGGGCATCGCCAGCGAGCCGACGAGGGTGAGGTAGTCCAGGTTGTTGATGATGACGGACGAGAGCAGCGAGTAGACGAAGCCGACGCCGAGGTTGACCAGCAGCAGGGTCAGGTACAGGCGCGGGCCGTCGGAGGCGAACTGCGCCAGGCGCATCCGGGTGTAGAGCACCGCGAAGACCAGCGCGATGGAGACGATGCCATAGAGGACGTCGACGACGCGCAGTGCGGGGAAGAAGGCATAGGCGCTGCCCGATGCCTCGCCATAGCCGTTTCCGGTGAGGTACTGGAGCCCCGTGACGAGGTTGGCCAGCGCGCCAAGGTAGAGCAGGGCGATGACGAGGGCCTTATACCACTTCATCTTGAGGCCGCTCGCCTCGGCATACTGGACGGCTGCCGTGTTGTGGCCGCAGAAGAGCTCGCCAAGCGAGGGCATGTGGAAGCCTTGCGCGGGCGTGGGCTGAGGGGCCGCCTGGTATGAGGGCGCCTGCTGGTAGGTTTGCTGCTGCTGGTACTGTTGCTGCTGGTAGGCGGGCTGCTCGGGGGTGGGCACCTGCTGGGGCGTGGGTTGCTCGGGGGCGACAGCGGGCTGCTGTGCCAGGGCCGTGCCGCACTTGGGGCAGAACGACGCGCCGTCGTTGACCTGTGAGCCACACTTGGGACAGTACATGGGTGCCTCCTATGAGCCGGACGGGTGACACGCAGAGTATACCCCGAGCGCAATGGGGGCGGCCCTTCGCCACCCCATCGGGGGAGAGCGGAGGGGCCGCCCCAGTACGGCGTCTGCCGTTGGTCCTAGTGGTGGAAGAGCCTCATGTGGGTGAAGCACATGGCGATGCCGTACTTGTCGGCCGTCTCGATCACGTTGTCGTCGCGGATGGAGCCACCGGGCTCGGCGATGTAGCACACGCCGGACTTGCGGGCGCGCTCGACGTTGTCGCCAAAGGGGAAGAACGCGTCGGAGCCCACGGCGACGCCGGTCTGCGTGGCGATCCAGGCGGCCTTCTCCTCGTCGGTGAGGATCTCGGGCTTCTCGGCGAACCACTTCTGCCACTCGCCGTCGCGCAGCACGTCGTCATGCTCGGGCCCGATGTAGACGTCGATGGCGTTGTCGCGGTTGGCGCGGCGGATGCCCTCGACGAACTTGAGGCCGAGCACCTTGGGGTGCTGGCGCAGGAACCAGGTGTCGGCCTTGTTGCCGGCGAGGCGGGTGCAGTGGATGCGGCTCTGCTGGCCGGCGCCGATGCCGATGGCCATGCCGTCCTTGACGTAGCACACGGAGTTGGACTGGGTGTACTTGAGGGTGATGAGGCTGATCATCATGTCGATGAGGGCGTCCTCGGGGATGTCCTTGTTCTCGGTCACGACGTCGCCGAGCAGCTCGCGGTCGATCTTGAAGAAGTTGTGCCCCTGCTCGAAGGTGATGCCAAAGACGTCCTTGGTCTCGCTGGGCGCGCAGACGTAGTCAGGGTCGATCTGGATGACGTTGTAGTTGCCGTTGCGCTTCTGGGCCAGGATCTCGAGGGCCTCCTCGGTGTAGCCGGGGGCGATGATGCCGTCGGAGACCTCGGGCTTGATGTAGCGGGCCACGTCGGCGTCGCAGATGTCGGATACGGCCGCGAAGTCGCCGTAGGAGGACATGCGGTCGGCGCCGCGGGCGCGGATGTAGGCGCAGGCGATTGCACTGGGCTCGGGCATGTCGTCGGGCACGAAGTAGATCTGGCGGTCGATGTCGGTGAGGGG
>SUUD01000161.1 GCA_015062715.1 Olsenella sp.
CCCCGCCTTCACCGCCGCGGGACACTACCTTGGGGAGACCGGCACCATGCTGGTTGCGGCGTCGCTGTTCGCGCTGGTGGCCACTAGCCTCATCGGCAACACCGTCGCCCTGAGCCGCCTGGTCTTCGCGCTCGCGCGCGACGAGGCCCTCCCCAAGCGGCTCGCCCGGCTCAACGCACGCAAGGTGCCCGCCATGGCCATGCGGGCCGCCCTGGTCGCCTCGCTTGTCGTTCCCTTCCTCGGGCGCACGGCGGTCGGCTGGATCGTGGACGTCACCACCATCGGCGCGACGCTCATCTACGGCTTCGTCTCGGCGGCCGCCCGCACGGTCGCGCGCCGCAACGGCGATGGGCTCGTCGCCTGGACGGGCACGGTGGCCACGGCCGCCATGGTCGTGCTCGGCCTGTTCCTGCTGGTGCCCAACGTCTTTGACCAGGCCACCATGGCGCCCGAGTCCTACATCCTGTTCACCGCCTGGGCCATCCTGGGGTTCCTGTCCTTCCGCGGCATCCTCAGGCGCGACGGGGGACGTCGCTTCGGCAACTCGGTCGTCGTGTGGGTCGCGTTGCTCTCGCTGGTGCTGGTCATGTCCATGGTGTGGATGGGCAGCGCCGACCAGGAGGCGACCGACGTGGTCATCTCCGACATCCGCGAGTTCTACGCGCAGGGTGCCGACGTCGGCGACGACGTGGACGAGGACGCCTTCATCGACGCCAAGCTCGACGAGATGCACGCGTCGCAGCGGCGCAACACGCTGCTGGTGACGGGCCTGTTCGCCCTCTCGCTGGGCATCATGGTGAGCAACTTCTCGTACCAGCGCAGGCGCGAGGAGGAACGCGAGCGCCAGCTGGGCGAGGTGCGCAGCGTGGCCTTCAGGGACGCCCTGACCGGCGTCAAGAGCAAGCACGCCTACGCCGAGTGGGAGCAGCGCCTCAACGGGAGCATCGCCTCGGGCGAGATGGGCCCGTTCGCGGTGGTGGTGTGCGACGTCAACGGGCTCAAGCAGGTCAACGACACGCAGGGCCACAAGGCGGGCGACGAGTACATCCGCTCGGCGAGCCAGCTCATCTGCGTGACATGGGCGCACAGCCCGGTCTTCCGCATCGGCGGCGACGAGTTCGCCGTCATCCTCCAGGGTGAGGACTTCGCCAACCGCGAGCAGATCCTCGCGGGCTTCGACCGGCAGGTCGAGGAGAACATCGGTGCCGGCAAGGTGGTCGTCTCGGCGGGCATGTCAGACTACGCCGCCGGTGCCGACGACGCGGTGCATGCGGTGTTCGAGCGCGCGGACGCCATCATGTACGAGCGCAAGCAGGCGCTCAAGGCCAAGGGCGCCACCACGCGCGACTAGACGCCGGGGTGCTAGGCGCGGCGCACGTCCATCGGGTCGACGTCGAAGCCGTGGCGGCGCGCGAACTCGACGGTCGTCTCGACGGACTTGCCCTCGCCGGCCTCCGCCACGCGCTCCCGAAGCTTGCGCGCAAGCTGCGCGTCGTCCTCGAGGGCCTGCCTGAACTGCTCGTATGCGCCTCTCGACATCGTGTGCCCTCCTGATCGTCCGCGTGTATGCGTTATTGTCATCCACCCTGTAGGGTAGCACGGCGCGGGGTTGCCCGCATCCCAGGCGGGCGGTGCGCCGTTCGTGCATGTGCGGCACGGGGGCTCCGGTTTGCGCTACAGTAGGCACGCATGAAACAAGCGACCCAAGGAGGCGCCAATGAAGACCTTCAGCTACAGCGTGGGAGAGGGCGACCAGACCGTCGATGCCGTCGCCGTCGTCACCGACAACGGCACCATCATCACCCTGGGCACCCGCGAGCACTCGCACTTTGGTGCCACGGCCATCGCCGTCCCGCGCGGCCCGCACAACGACGGCACCCCGGCCGAGGCGTCGGTGAGCGTCTACACCAACACCGGCCACATGGACGACATCCCCGCCCACGAGCTGGCCGGCCGCGTGGGCACGGCCATCTGGGAGGGCACCGTCGTCAATGTGGGCCTGCACATGGACCACGCCAGCGTGGACGACATCGTCAACATGATGGACAACGCCCGCG
This sequence comes from Olsenella sp., assembly GCA_015062715.1. Lineage (GTDB taxonomy): Bacteria > Actinomycetota > Coriobacteriia > Coriobacteriales > Atopobiaceae > SIG37. The sequence continues at coordinate 2,058 of SUUD01000161.1, forward strand.
CCTGCTGCGACCTCATCATCGAGGACGTCAAGAAGGTCCGCGGCAAGGAGTAGGGACGCTCGTACGGATAACGCACGCTCGCGGGCCGGCCGCCTTGTGTGGCCGGCCCTTTGCGCAAGGGCGGCGGCGCGTCCGTCCCTAGTGCGCCTTGGGCGGCTCCGCGCCGTCCTCCTTGGGCAGCTTCCTGAAGAACGACCAGATGAAGGGCGTCGCCATGGGGAACATGATGGCCCAGGCCACGGCCTGTGCCTCCTGGATGCCGGCAAGCCCGCGGAAGTACGACAGGACGAGGATCACGGGGATGAATATGATGCCCCCGCGCAGGAACGTGAGGATGGTGGCGCCCAGCTTGTGGCCCGTGCTCTGCAGGAGCATGTCGGTGATGAGGGCGAGCGGCACGAACAGCAGCGCGACCCCCTGCAGGCGCAGGGACCGGGTGCCGATGGCAATGACCTCGGGGTCGTCTCGGAAGATGCGGATGATGTCGTTGGAGAAGACGAGCAGGGCCACCATGCCGCAGAACATGATGATCTCGCAGATGATGACGCCCCACTTGTAGGCCTGGCGCACGCGCGAGTACTTGCGCGCGCCGTAGTTGAAGCCGCTCACCGGCTGGAAGCCCTGGCCCAGGCCCAGGGCGATCGAGAAGATGAGGAAGACGACGCGGCCCACGATGCTCATGGCGGCGATGGCGGCGTCGCCATAGGGGGCCGCCTGCAGGTTGAGCAGCATGGTGGTGAAGCTCTGCAGGCCCTGGCGCAGCAGGCTGGGGAAGCCCGTTGCCACGATGTCGAAGACCTTGGCTGGCGCAAAGGTGACCAGCCTGATGCTGATGCGCGTGGTCGCCCTGCCCGAGAGGTACATCCACAGGAGGATGCAGAAGCTCACCGACTCGCTCACGGCCGTGGAGAGGCCCGCGCCGGCGATGCCCATGCCCAGGCCAAAGATGAGGACCATGTCGCCGACGATGTTGAGCAGGCCGCCCGTCATCATGCCGATCATGCCCAGCGTGGCCCGGCCCTCGTAGCGCAGGATCTGGTTCATGGCGAAGCTCGCCGTCATGAGCGGGGCCGCCACGAGGATGAACGAGATGTAGGTCTTGGCGTACGGTGCGATGGTGGGCGTGCTGCCCAGCACCATCACCAGCTGGTCGAGGAAGGCGAGCGACGTCAGCGAGAGCACGATGCCGAAGCCCAGGGCGAAGAAGAAGGCCGTCGAGGTGATGACGCAGGCCTCGTCGTTGTTCTTCTGGCCCAGCAGACGCGAGACGATGCTGCCGGCGCCCTGGCCAAACATGAAGCCGAAGGCCTGGATGATGGCCATGAAGGCGAAGACGATGCCCACCGCGCCGCTGGCGCTCGTGCCCAGCTGTCCCACGAAGGCGGTGTCGGCGATGTTGTAGATGCTCGTCATGAGCATGGAGAGCGTGGTGGGGATGGCAAGCCGCATGATGAGCGGGGCCACGGGCGCGCCCGTCATGCGCTCGTACTGAGAAGCGTAGTTCCGTGCCATGTCCGTCTCCCTGCGTCACTCGGGCGTCCGTGGTCGTCCAACCTGCCATTCTAACGTTCGGGCTGCGGCGCCCGGGCATGCCGCGGCCCTCTGCAACATTCGCGCATTTGGGCCCGCCCTTCCGCAAGATGGCCCATCTGGTCGGCACTTTTGCCATATGGGTGGTTCTCGTGGTGCGCCGCGAGCATAGGGACGGTCAATAACGTAGAATTCAAACGTTGGCGATTCGCCGACCAATCACGGGCAAACCGATGCCCCAGGCATCGTCCCCTTAGTATTGGGAGAGGAGAGGTTCATGCAGTATTCAGTAGAAGTGGAGCATATGTGCCCCATCGCCAAGGGCGCGTACCACGGCCCTGCGCCCATCCCCGAGGAGGGCAAGTGGGTCCAGGCCAAGGAGATCTCTGACATCTCCGGCTACACCCACGGCATCGGCTGGTGCGCTCCCCAGCAGGGCGCGTGCAAGCTTAGCCTCAACGTCAAGGACGGCATCATCGAGGAGGCCCTGGTCGAGACCATCGGCTGCTCCGGCATGACGCACTCCGCCGCCATGGCCGCCGAGATCCTCCCCGGCAAGACCATCCTCGAGGCCCTCAACACCGACCTCGTCTGCGACGCCATCAACGTCGCCATGCGCGAGCTGTTCCTGCAGATCGTCTACGGCCGCACCCAGACGGCCTTCTCCGAGGACGGCCTGCCCGTGGGCGCCGGCCTCGACGACCTGGGCAAGGGCCTGCGCTCCATGGTGGGCACCACCTATGGCACCAAGGCCAAGGGCGCCCGCTACCTCGAGCTCGCCCAGGGCTACGTTACCCACCTCGCCCTCAACGACCGCGACGAGATCATCGGCTTCGAGTACGTCAACCTGGGCATCCTTGCCGACCTCCTCAAGAAGGACGTCGACGCCAAGGAGGCCATGGCCAAGGCGACCGGCCGCTATGGCCAGTGGGACAACCCCGCCAAGGTCATCGACCCGCGCGAAGAGTAGAAAGGGAGGCGGATAACAATGGCAGTCACGTTCGAAGGCTACGAGCGTCGCATCGACAAGATCAACGCCGCCTGCGCCGAGTATGGCATCGCCGACCTCGACGAGGCCCTCAAGATCTGCACCGACCTCGGCTTCAACCCGTACGAGATCACCGAGGGCGTCCAGTCCATCGCGTTCGAGAACGCCAAGTGGGCCTACACCCTGGGCTGCGCCATCGCCGTCAAGAAGGGCGTCGCCAACGCCTCCGAGGCCGCCGCGGCCATCGGCATCGGCCTGCAGGCCTTCTGCGTCCCCGGCTCGGTGGCCGAGGACCGCAAGGTCGGCCTGGGCCACGGCAACCTGGGCGCCATGCTCCTGGGCGAGGACACCGAGTGCTTCGCCTTCCTGGCCGGCCACGAGTCGTTCGCGGCCGCCGAGGGCGCCATCGGCATCGCCAACAACGCCAACAAGGCCCGCAAGAAGCCCCTGCGCGTCATCCTGAACGGCCTGGGCAAGGACGCCGCCCAGATCATCGCCCGCATCAACGGCTTCACCTACGTCCAGACCAAGTTCGACTACTACACCGGCGAGCTCGAGATCGTCCAGAAGATCCCGTACTCCGACGG
>SUUD01000162.1 GCA_015062715.1 Olsenella sp.
GGCTTCCCCATGTCGAGTCCCGGTGACTTCAAGAGCGTCCAGCAGGTGGCCAAGGCGGTGGGTGACGCCTGCACCGTCGTCGCCTTCGCCCGTGCCATCGAGAAGGACGTCGACTGTGCCGCAGACGCCCTCAAGGGGGCCAAGCACCCGCGCATCCACGTGGGCCTGGGCATCTCGGACATCCACCTCAACGAGAAGCTCCACATGACGCGCGAGGAGGCGCTCGAGCGGGTTGCCCAGGTCGTCTCACGTGCGCGCTCCCACGTGGACGACGTCCAGTTCTTCATGGAGGACGCCACCCGAGCAGACCTCGACGTCCTCGTCCAGTTCGCCCAGGCGGCGGTCGATGCCGGCGCGACGGTCATCAACATCGCCGACACCACCGGCTACGCCCTGCCCGACGACTACGCGGCGCGCGTGCGCGCGGTGCGCGAGGGCGTGCGGGGCATCGAAGACGTGACCATCTCGGTCCACACCCACAACGACCTCGGCCTTGCCGTAGCCAACGCCCTGGCCGGCATCAAGGCGGGGGCCACGCAGGTCGAATGCTCGGTCAACGGCCTGGGCGAGCGCGCGGGCAACGCGGCGCTCGAGGAGATCGCCATGGCGATCGCCCTGCACGGCGAGGAGCTCGACGCCCACACCGACATCGCCACCACCGAGCTCACCCGCGCGAGCCGCCTGGTCTCGCGCGTCACGGGCATGAGCGTCCAGCCCAACAAGGCCATCGTCGGGGCCAACGCGTTCACGCATTCGTCGGGCATCCACCAGGACGGCGTCCTCAAGGCGCGCGAGACCTACGAGATCATCAGCCCCGCCTCGGTCGGCGCGGCAGGCTCCGAGATCCTGCTCTCCGCGCGCTCGGGCCACGCCGCCCTGCGCCATCGCCTGTCCGAGCTCGGCCACAGCTTCTCGGACGAGGAGTTCGAGGCCATCTACGAGCGCTTCCTCGTGATTGCCGACCAGAAGAAGGAGGTCTTCGACGAGGACCTCGAGTCGATCGTGCAGGAGCGTGCCCGCGAGGCGGCCTCGATCTGGTCGCTCAAGGCCCTGCAGGTCTCGTGCGGCGACCCCCTGGTCCCCACGGCGACGGCGACCGTCTCGGACGAGAACGGGCTCGAGACGGTGGTCTGCTCCTACGGCACCGGCCCCATCGACGCCGCCTACAAGGCCATCGACCAGGTCGTCTCCGTCCCGTGCGAGCTCGAGGAGTTCTCGGTCAAGGCCATCACGCGCGGCATCGACGCCATCGGCGAGGTGACCGTGCGCGTGACCGGCGCGGACGGCAGGTCCTTCACGGGGCGCGGCGCCGACAACGACATCATCGTCAGCTCTGCGAAGGCCTACATCAACGCCATCAACCGCATGATCGAGTCCTCGCGCGCCATCGGCGCGTAGGCGGGACCCCATATCCTCGACCGTCCGGCGCGGCCCTGCGGGGCCGCGCCGTCTTACCCTGCGGACCTATGCCAGCTTCGATCGGCGGTATTGGCGCGGGGTCATGCCCTCGATCTGCTTGAACGAGGCCGTGAAGCCTCCCGTCGTCTTGAAGCCCATCCGACGGGCGATTTCCTTGATGGGCAGGGAGGGGTTGCGCAGCAGTACCTTGGCGGTCTGCATGCGGCGCCTCCGCGCATACGCGCCGATGGTCATCCCCGTCGCCGACTTGAAGGTCTCACACAGGTGCGTGTGCCCCACATAGAGCGTCCGCGAGAGCTCGTCAATGGAGGGGAGCCCGTCGAGCGACGACTCGACGATCTCCATCACCTGCCGGACGAGCTGCAGGTCCTCGTTGTCGACCCCGATTGACCTGAGGCGGCTGAGCTCGTAGGCCATGTCCATGACGTGGCAGAGCGCCTGGAGCGCCTTAGAGCGATAGTAGTACCTCCCCGACGGCTTCTGCGCCGCCCCAAGGTCGAGGTCCTCCAAAAGCCCGCGGAGCCTGAGCGACAGCAGCTCCTCGTCGAGGCCGGGCACGAGTCGCAGGATGTCGTCGAAGTTCCCAATGAGGGGCAGGTCGATCGAGTCGAAGTAGCTGGGGAGGTACGTGATGCGCGTTGCCTCGTAGCTTTCCCCCGCACGCAGCGTGCGGCTCCTTCCCGTGTGGGGCTGCACGAAGACCGAGACGCCCCGCGCTTCTCCCTGCGCTGCCCCCGCGCCGTCCGCAGGCGGCCCGGAGAGGCAGTTGGAGGAACAGCTCATGATGCAGAGGCTACGGTAGTGGCTCTCCTCGAGCTCGAGGTCGCGCAGCATGTGGAAGTGGTAACGGGTGATGAGGCACCCCTCGTCGGCCTTGACGGCCACGAAGTCGCCGGTGCACACGGTCCCGTCGAACGTGGCGAGGCATCGCGTCTCGTCGAGCGCGACGCTCTTCGCGCGAAGCTGCTGGAGCTGGGGGACGTAGAGCTGGTTGAGCGTGTCCATGTCACCTCGTTTCCTCGCCGTCCCGTGGCGGACGTTCACCTCGCCAGGGGGGATTGTTTCAGGCTACCATCATGTACTGTGGATTGGACTATCGTGGATTCCTATCTCTAATCCAATCTTCCGCATCTTCTGACGCCTTGCTATATGCTTCCCCCAAGGTTCCAGTTGCATGAGGCCTTCTGGCGGACTACAGAACTCCGACACTTCCCGGCGGCACGGTCCTGTTCGGGCTGGCGGGGGTCGACGTCGACTCCCTCGAGCATGCCGGAAAGCGGGACGTCGAGGCCCTCGGAGATCCTGATGAGGCTGTCGATGGTGAAGTTGGACTCGCCCTGCTCGACCCTGACCAGGTAGGAGCGGCTGAGGGAGGTCATCCCGGCAAGGGAGGCCTGGGAGAGGCCCCTAAGCCTGCGGAGCTCCCGAATCCTCTTTCCTATGTTGTGTCGCACGCGTGCGACGGGACCAGTGGCAACCATGCCTAAAAACTTAGGACAGCCTGAAAACTAAATGGTTGGAAATGAGTAACAATTCAAACGGCGTCCATCATGGCCCCGCCGGGCTATTCCGGTCCCTCGGTCGTGTCGGGAAGGGCATGCCCGACGAAGTCGTCGTCATACTCCACCGTGTACCAGATGGAGTCCACGCCTGCGAAGAGGTGGGCGAGGGGCACCCCGAGCCCATGCGATATCTTGGCGATGTTGTCGAAGGAGACGTTTCTCCGGCCCTTCTCCACCTCGATGAGGTAGCCGCGGTTGACCCCCGTCATGTCGGAGAAGTCGTACTGGGAGAGGCCGAGCTCGGACCTGATGGCGCTGACGCGCCTGCCGAAGTTCGCGCGGACCTGGGCTATGTCTCCGTCTAGTTGCATGTGACGAACATAGCGGTTGCCAATGAGGGACCAGTTCACTATAAGTGACTGGTGTCCGCATCCGGAAGCGAGACGCATGCCACCGGGCATTTCTGGAATGTGGCCCTACCCTGTGAGCAAGCTGAGCGTTTCCTGACCTATGCGCGCGGGGTCGGCACGAGCTCAAGCTGCTGGGGCTTCTTGCTCGCGAGGAACAGGGGGACGTCCTCGAAGACGATGCTCGAGTTCTCGATGCCGTACCAGTGCTCGGGCGACCCGCAGATCGAGCGGATGAAGTACTTGGCCTGAAGTGTCGCGAGGTCGACGCTCGAGAGGTCGTTCGAGACGGAGGGGACCTTGCGGATGAGGCAGAACCTGAAGTCGCCGACCTCTCCCGTGCTCCCATAGATCGAGTAGCGATGGTGCTGGGGCTCGAGCGCACCCTTCTCGACGAGGCCTCGCACGACCTGGTAGAGGTACTCGTTCACGCGCTGGTTCACACGGAAGCCCAGTCGCATCTGCACCTTGAACACGTTGCCGGTCCCGAAGTCGTTGACCCAGTACTCAAGGGTGTTGGGCTCGTCGGTGACCAGCACGTTCAAGAACCAGTAGGCCCGCGCGCGCTTGGGGCGCTTGTCGAGGATCGAGTAGAGGATGTCGCGGTCGAGCTCCTCGGTCGAGGGGTCATTGGTGAGGAACACCAGGTTGTCGGCGAGGACCGGGATCTCCTCGTCCGCCGAGAGGGCGTTGAGCTGGTCGAGGAAGTCTCGCGTCCTGAGGGTGACGCGCTGGGTGCGCTCTATCTGGGTGCCTCTGCGCCAGACCTGCATGACGAGGAAGATGACGGTTGCCATGAGCACCGTCACGTAGCCTCCATGCGCGAACTTGGTGAGGCTCGAGAAGAAGAAGAGCAGTTCGATGGCCCCGAAGAAGACCGCGAAGGGTCCCGCGAGCAGCTTGCGCCCGCGCACGCGCGCCAGGTAGACGGTGAGCAGGACCGTGGTCATGAGCATGGTGACGGTGATGGCCAGGCCGTAGGCGGCCTCCATGTGCTCGGAGGTCCTGAACAGCAGCACCACGCCCACGCACCCGGCCCAGAGCACGTTGTTGACCAGGGGGATGTAGATCTGCCCCTTGTTCTCGGAGGGGTACATGATCTTGAGGTGCGGCATGAGGTCGAGCCTGATCGCCTCCGAGACGATGGAGTAGCTGCCGGTGATGAGGGCCTGGGAGGCGATGATGGCGGCGAACGTCGAGAGCACGACAGCGAAGATGCGCAGCCCCTCGGGGAGCATCTGGAAGAAGGGGTTGAGGTCGGGGACCTGCGCCAGCTCCGCGTTGTCGCGCACCGAGAGGATCCAGGCGCCCTGGCCCAGGTAGTTGAGGACGAGGCAGGCCTTGACGACGGGCCAGCTCGCATAGATGTTCGCCTTGCCCACGTGCCCCATGTCGGAGTAGAGCGCCTCGGCGCCGGTGGTCGCGAGGAACACGAAGCCCAACACCATGATGCCGGCATGGTTGAGGCTGCCATCGAAGAGGAACGAGATGCCCCGCACGGGATTGAACGCCCGCAGCACGTTGAGGTTGGCGAACACGTGGATGACGCCCGTGATGCCCAGAAAGGCGAACCACAGGCACATGATCGGCCCGAACGCCTTGCCGATCGAGCTCGTGCCGGCACGCTGCACGACGAACAGGGCGCACAGGATGGCGATGGTGATGGCCACGACGACGCCCTGGTCGTCGCCGATGACGCCATGGATGTGCTTGATGGTGCGCAGGCCCTCGATGGCGGTGGTGACGGTGACCGCCGGGGTGAGGATGCCGTCGGCCAGAAGGGCCGCGCCGCCCA
>SUUD01000163.1 GCA_015062715.1 Olsenella sp.
ATACGGTGGCTCTGTGGCCACCTGGGCCTTTCACTCGACGAGGTGTGTGTCTTCGGCGACTCCGACAACGACGCCGAGATGCTCGCCCTGGTGCCCAACTCGGTCGTGGTTGCCGGCGCCTCCGAGAAGGCCGAGAAGGCCGCACGCTGGCACATCGGGCCCGCGGGCGAGGACTCCGTGGCCCAGGCCCTCATGGAGATTGCCGAGGCCACCAGCGAGGGTCGCCTCCCCTCGTTCATGTCATAGCGGGACACTCACCCCGGAGGATTTGTCCCACTCTGGGGCACTCGGCCCGGAGGATTCGTCCCAACAGGAAGGCGGGGCGCCCACGATGGACGCCCCGCCCCAGGGGGGAGAGAATCCCTGCTGACTAGGCCCTATGCTGCCTTGGCCTTCTTGAGCGCCAGGTAGCCGCCGCCAATGACCAGAGCTGCGATGAGCGCGTCGATCACGTAGGCAGCAACCTTCCAGCCCTCGATGCCGCCCTGCTGGTGAGCCTCGTCATAGGCCCAGCAGTTGGAGGTGGTGTAGAGGATGTTGTGCATCGCGGTGCGCATATACTGCACGTTGGAGGCCGCGGTCTTGTCGGTCACCTGGTTGGGACCGCCCTCGAAGGTGGAGAGCATCGCGTCGACGCCGCCGTACAGGGCCATGTCGGCGTTCATGAAGCCGTGGCCGTTGTTGCGGAAGAAGTCGGACACGATGAACCCGCGGAAGCCCCACTCACCGCGCAGGATGTCGTTGTTGAGCGCGGGGATCTCGCCGACCCACTTGTTGCCCAGGAAGGCCCACGACTCCATCGCGGCGTCGGCGCCACCCTCCTTGACGGCGATCTCGAAGGGCTTGAGGTAGATCTCGCGCATGGACTGCTCGGTGGCCCAGGCACAGACCATCTTGCCGTTGGAGTCGTACATGGCGAAGTGCTTGATGGTGGAGTAGACGCCCTGGCTGTGGGCGCCGCGCACCGCGTCAGCGGCCATCCAGCCGGCCAGCACGCCATCCTCGGAGAAATACTCGTAGTTACGGGCGGTGAAGGCGGAGCGGTGGGTGTTGAGGCCCGGCGCGTACCAGCCGGAGGAGTTCATCTCCTGGCTCATCTTGCCCATCATCTCGCCCCACTGGTAGGCCAGCTCGTGGTTCCAGGTGCAGGTGATGACGACCTCGATGGGGAAGCCGATGGAGCCGGCGCCGGTGAAGTTGTTGTTGATGGCGGCGGGACCGTCGGAATCGACGTTCTGGACCTTGCCGATGCTGGGAATGGCCGGGGTCTGATAGCCCGAGAGAGCGATGGTGGCAGCCATCTCCTCGACGGTCAGCTGGTCGAGCAGGGCGTCCCAGGTGGGATCGTCGTAGTCGAGGCCGCGCACGTCGTAGATGGTGAGGTCGCCGGCGGCCCCGGTGGTGGGCATCTCGGCCGCGGGGTCGACGTAGGCCATGGGGTCGTAGTTGGCGTTGAGGTGGTAGCCCGCGACGTACTCCTCGGGCATGTTGGTGTCGGCAGGCGCAGCCGTGGCCTCGGCATAGTTGGCGAAGTGGCCGGCGCGCGAGAGGTAGGTCACGTTGCCCTGGGCATCCTGCAGGCGGTTGACGGCCGCGACGTCGTCGGACTCGCGCGGGTTGGACTCGTCGTAGGTGACGGTCTCGGGCACGGCGTAGGTCTCGCTGTCGAGCACGTCGTGCGAGTTCGCCTTGATGGCGATCTCGTAGTCGCCGGCCTCGAGCACGTAGCAGCCAGCGCCGTTCTCGTCAAAGGAGGCCATGTCCTCAACGGCGAAGGTAATGGTGATGGTCTGGCTCTCGCCCGGCTCGAGCAGCTTGGTCTTCTCGTAGCGCACGAGGTTGGCAGACGCCTTCTCGATGCCGCCGTCGGTGTAGGGCGGGCTGTAGTAGACCTCGACGACGTCCTTGCCGGCCACAGAGCCGGTGTTGGTGACGGTCACGTCAAAGCTGATCTGTCCGTCGGCCTCGGTGATGGGGCCCATCTCCTGTTCGAAGGTGGTGTAGGACAGGCCGTAGCCAAACGGGTACTGCACAGTGGCGTCGTAGTCGATGATGCCCTCGACATCGGCTGTCTCGTAGAACCTGTAGCCCACGTAGATGTTCTCGACGTAGTTGATGAAGGCCGGCGAGTAGTTGGTGGGGACGCCCGCATTCATGCCCTCGACGGTCATGTCGAGCAGGTTGGCGTAGTCGGTCTTCTCGGCGTTGTTGTAGTAGGGCGCGGCGTCGATGTCGTACACGAAGGTGTCGTTGGTCCTGCCGGAGGGGTTCACGGTGCCGGCGAGGATCTCGCCCAGCGCAGTGAAGCCCACGTTGCCAGGGCCAGGCGCCCACACGACGGCCTTGATCTGCGGGTACTCCTCGACAAAGCCCAGCTCGAAGGCATAGGCGCCGTTGTAGACGACCACGACGTCGTCGAAGTTGGCGCAGACCAAGTCGACCATGTCGGCCTCGGACTGGGAGAGCTGCAGGTAGTGGTCGCCCGCCTCCCAGTCGGCATACTCCTCGGAGTTGTTCTGGAAGACCGCCTGGCTCATGTCCTGCGGGATGTCGGAGTGGCCCTCGCCCGCAAGGCGGGAGATCACGATGACGGCGGTTTCCGAGTAGTCCTTGGCACCAGCGATGAGCCCGTCAGGGTAGGTGGACGCGGGCGGCTCGGGGAGGTCCCAGTTCTGGGCGGTGATGGAGACCGCGGCGCGGCTCTCGGCGTAGCCCAGGTAGAAGTCGACCAGGTCCTGGTTGACCTCGAAGCCAGAGCCCTTGAGGCCATCGATGAGGCTCACGACCGGGAAGAGATCGTTGATGCCGCCGGAGCCGGCACCGCCGTAGATGGGGTTGGTCGAGGCCCAGCCAAAGAGGTTGAGCTTGGTTCCCTCGGCAAGCGGCAGGGTCGCGTCCTCGTTCTCGAGCAGGACGAAGCCCTCGCGCGCGATGTCTGCCGCGACGGCGGAAGCCTCCTCGGTGGTCTCCTCGGTGACCTGACCACTGCCCGTAGCAAGGGTGATGAGCGTCGACATGGGACCGAAGCAGATCATGTTGACGGTCACGGCAATGCCCGCCAGCGCGGCGAGCCAGGACAGCTTGCGGATGAGCCCGCGCCTGGGCTGCTCCTGCTTGCCAGCCACGACGGTTGCCACGATGGCGGCCACCAGGAAGAGCGCGATGGCGATCAGGTAGGGCTTGAGTCCCTGCAGGACGCCAATCAGGTCTTCCATCTCGAACGAAATCATGTGCATTCCCCCTTTCCCCTGCTTCCCGCACCATAACGGGACAGCTTTCTTGCAACTAATAAACACCTGTCTATAATTAGACTATGCGTTGAGTTGTAAGACAATGAACAGGTTCGCGAAGCTGTCGACAAATTGACGGAATCGAGAAAGTGACGGTGGCTGACATGGCCGAGGAGACCAGGCACGAGGACCGGCGCGCCCGCTACACAAGACAGGTCATCCACGAGGCCTTCTTCGAGTTGATGTGCGAGGAGGGATTCGCCAAGATGACGGTGGCGGACATATGCCGTCGCGCCGAGATAAACCGCGGCACCTTCTACCTGCACTACGTAGACAAGTTCGCCCTGCTCGACGAAGTGATTGACGAGGCGCTCGACGCCGACCCGCCCTTTGAGGAGCTCGACAACACGCTCTGCCAGCGCATACCGACAAACGAGGCCTATCGACTCCTGTACTCAAGTCCAGACACGCTTCCGCACGTCATGTCCCGCATCATCGAGCGTGGCGGGGAGACGGGCATCCCGTACGTCATGCAGAAGACGGGCTTGGACGAGGACATCGCCCGGCTCGTGTTCATCTTTGCCGCGTCCGGGAACATGGCCGTCAACAATCAGATGGGCTGGAAGCGCGGCAAGCGCTTCAACGAGGTCCAGGCCCTGTTGCGGGAGCTTTACGAAGCCGGGCTCGAGCACATCCGCAGTAAGTGAGACAATGGGGGCAGGTCCCCTCAGGCACTACCACAAGGAGAGAGACATGATCGTCGCCGCAACCTACGAGAACGGACAGCTCTTCCAGCACTTCGGGCGCACGCCCGCCTTCAAGCTCTACGAGATCGAGGACGGTGCCATCGTGCGCGCCGGCATCCTCGACCCCGAGGGCGCGGGCCACGGGGCCCTCGTAGGCGTGCTCATGCAGTACGGGGTCGAGGCCCTCATCTGCGGCGGCATCGGGCCGGGTGCGGTCAACTTCCTCGCCCAGGCGGGCATCGAGGTCTACGCGGGCGTCTCGGGCAGCGCCGACGAGGCAGCCGCGGCGCTCGCCGCGGGCACGCTCGAGCAGGTCGCCGAGGCAAACTGCGACCATCACGGCCACGAGCACGGCGAGGGCGGCTGCGGCCACCACGCAGAGGGCGAGCATCACTGCTGCCACTAGACAACCGCATCATGCGTCGGGAGCCTCTGGCCCCCGACGCATCCCGACCCGTCAGTACCCCTACAGCAGCGGGGCCAGCAGGCGCAGCACCGTCGTGAGCAGCTCGCGCCCCAGGCCGAAGTTGCACTCCTCGATCGTCATCTCATGCGAGGCGGCGATAGTGGCGGCCACGTCGTCACGCACCTCGAGCACGCCCCGCGAGCCTACCAGCAGCGTGCCGTTCTCGAAGTGGTGGTAGAGGCTGCGGTAGTCGAGGTTGAGCGTGCCCACGGTGGCGACCACGTCGTCAGCGACGAAGACCTTGGCATGCACGAAGCCGGGCGTGTACTCGAAGATGCGCACGCCGCCGGCCACCAGCTGCGCGTAGTAGGACCGCGTGATGTACCAGATGATGCGCTTGTCGGGAACGCCCGGCGTGACGATGCGCACGTCGACCCCGCGCTTTGCGGCCAGGATGAGCGCGTTGATCATGTCGGTGTCGATGATGAGGTAGGGAGTCATCACGTAGCAGTAGTCGCGCGCCTGGTTGATGACGTTGAGGTAGACGTCCTGGCCGGTCTTGTCCTCGGTGAAGGGTGACTCGGCATACGGCGCGATGTAGCCGTCCAGCTCGCCTGCCAGCGGCTCGGCCGCAAAGGCCCGGTAGTCCTCGTCCTGGTGGCGCAGGGCGTTCCACATGGTGAGGAAGATGACGGTGTACGACCACACGCACTCCCC
>SUUD01000164.1 GCA_015062715.1 Olsenella sp.
ACGGCGAACGCGACGCTCGCGCTCTCCCAGCGCCGCGCGCAGGCGACGACCGAGCTCTACCTCGACGAGACCTGCGCCCAGGCATACCTCGCCGCACTCGACGGGGAGCTGGCGGGCGGCGCCGACGCCCCCGCGGCGCAGGAGGCTGCGGCTGCGGCCGCGCAGCGGGCCGGCGGCGAGCTGGTCACGGTTGGCTCCCGGGTGGAGGACGGGGTGTTCGTGGCGACGTTTGACTGCGGCAACGGCCGTCAGTTGGGCATACGGGTACGCATTGGTGACGACGGGCGGGCGCGTGTGGAGGAATGGCGCGTCACGACCGTCCAGAACGACGAGCCCACCATGGGCGAGCTCCTGGGAAGCTCGTAGGAGGAAGGAACAGCGATGGAACTCAAGCCCCTGCTCAAGGACATGATCGACGCCAAGGCGTCCGACGTCTTCGTCGTCGCCGGCCTTCCCCTCTCGTACGAGGCCGCCGGTCAGATCTACCACCTCGACACCGGCCCGCTCATGCCCAAGGACACCCAGGAGGTCGTCGAGGCGATCTACGAGCTGGCCGACCGCGACTTCGCCGCCATGCGCGACAACCGCAACCATGACGAGGACTTCTCGTTCGCCATCGGCGGCATCGGCCGCTTCCGCGCGAACGTCTTCCGCCAGCGCGGCTCGTACTCGGCCGTCATCCGCGTGATCGCCTTTGGGCTGCCCGACCCCGCCGACTACGAGATCCCCGAGGAGGTCCTGGCCCTCTCGCGCCTGCAGAAGGGCCTCGTGCTCGTCACCGGACCTGCCGGGTCGGGCAAGACGACGACGCTCACCTGCATCATCGACCGCATCAACCACGAGCGCCCCGGGCACATCATCACCATGGAGGACCCCATCGAGTACGTGCACCGCCATGGGACCTGCATCGTGACACAGCGCGAGATCCCCACCGACGTCGCGACCTTCGCCGAGGCCCTGCGCTCGGCCCTGCGCGAGGCCCCCGACATCATCCTGCTCGGCGAGATGCGCGACCCCGAGACCGTCTCGACCGCGATGACCGCCGCCGAGCTCGCCCAGCTGCTCTTCTCGACGCTGCACACGACCAGCGCCTCGGGCACCATCGACCGCATCGTCGACACCTTCCCCGCCGCCCAGCAGCGCCAGATCCGCATCCAGCTCTCGCTGGTCCTGCAGGCGATCGTCTGCCAGCAGCTGGTGCCGACCGTCGATGGCAGGCTGACCCCGGCGTTCGAGATCATGCACTCCAACGCCGCCATCCGCAACCTCATCCGCGAGGAGAAGACCTACCAGATCGACTCCGTCATCGCGAGCCACGGGGCGGACGGCATGCGCACCATGGACCAGAGCCTCTTCGACCTCGCGAAGCGGGGGAGGATCACGGCCGAGACCGCGCTGCGCTTCAGCGTCCACGACGAGGCCCTGGAGCGCCGTCTCGAGGCCGAGGGGCTCCTGAGCTAGGGCGACGTCGACCGTTCGGCGCCCGATTCGGCTGCGTCATGGGCCGTGTTGGCGCGGCGGGCACCTCCCTTGCGCGATAATCAGTTGATTGGCGTGCCGCCCTGGCATGGGCGGCACGGGTCGACGGCGCGCGAGGGGAGGGATCACATGGCGGAAGGGACGGGAGGTGCCGGCACCCCCTCCGGCATCAAGTTCCGAAGCCTCGCGGTCGTCATCGCGGCCGTGGCCGTCCTGCTCTCGCTGGTGAGCCTGTTCTCCATCGGGCGTGCGGTCGCCGCCTACGAGGAGTTCGCCGAGGCCACCGAGAGCTACATCGCCTGCGAGAACGCCGCCAACCAGCTGCAGGCGGGCTCCGACTACCTCACCACCCAGGTGCGCCTCTTCGTGACCAGGCGCGACGTGTCACACCTCAACAACTTCTTCATCGAGGCGCGCGAGACGCGCCGCCGCGACCTCGCCGTCGAGACCCTCGGCGAGCTGGTCGGGGAGTCCGACGCTCACACCTACCTCGACCGCGCCCTCGAGTACTCGAGCGAGCTCCTCGAGATCGAGCGCTACGCGATGCGGCTCGTGGTCGAGGCCGAGGGCATCCCCATGAGGGGCTATGTCGAGCAGCTCTCCGACATCGAGCTCACGCCCGAGGACGCGGCCCTCTCGCCCGCGGAGAAGCTCGAGCGCGCCAACGAGCTCGTGCTGGGCGAAGAGTACCAGCGCTACGACCAGCTCATCGACCAGTGCGTCGCCCTGTGCAAGGACTCGCTCATGAGCCGCCTGGGCCTCGAGCGCTCGCGCACCTCGAACACCCTGGGAAGCTCGCTCAGGCTCGCGCGCGACCTCGTCGTCGGCCTCGTGCTTGCCGTGGTCGCCATGGTGCTGGGCCTCGTGTCGCTCGTGCTCGTGCCCCTGCACGCCTACGTCCAGGGCATCGAGCGCGGCTCGCGGCTCGAGGCCTCGGGCGCGCGGGAGCTCAGGATCCTCGCCGACGCCTACAACGAGATGTTCGACGAGAACCTGCGCAGCAACGAGCAGCTCAGGCGCAAGAGCCAGGTCGACGCCCTCACGGGCATCTACAACCGCGAGGTGTTCGAGGGCCTGCTGGGCGAGACGGCCACCGACGAGGTCGCCCTGCTGCTCCTCGACATCGACCACTTCAAGGAGATCAACGACACCTACGGGCACCTCGTGGGCGACGAGGCCCTCAAGAAGGTCGCCGCCCAGCTCGCCCACGCCTTCCGCTCCAGCGACTACCCCTGCCGCATCGGAGGCGACGAGTTCGCGGTCATCATGATGCAGGCCACGCCCGAGATATCCCCGGTCATCACGGCGAAGATCGAGGCCATCCGCACGGCGCTGCTCGACACCTCTGACGGCGTGCCGCCCCTGACGCTCTCGATCGGCATCGCCTTCGGCCCCGGCCCCGACGACGAGACACGGGATATGGGCCTCTACAAGCGTGCCGACGAGGCCCTCTACCGCGTCAAGGAGGCCGGCAGGAACGGCTATCAGTTCTGGTAGGGGAGCGCCTCCCGGCGTGCGGCCCCGTCCCGGCCCACGCGAATCTGACAGGCGAGCGACGGGTCCTCCCCGGGGTGGTCGGCGCGGTGGTGCGACCCCCGGCTCTCCTCTCGCGCGAGCATGGCCGCGAGCATGGCCGAGGCGGCCGCGAGCTGATGGTGCGCCCGCAGGGTCGCCGCACCGGACGTGGCGTCGCCCGTCGGGCGCGCGGTGGCGCGCAGCTCCGAGCGTGCCTCCCCGATTCCGCGCAGCGCCTCCCCGAGGCCCTCCCGGGTGCGCCCGACCATGGCGTGCGCGGACATGAGGCGCCGCGCCTTTCCGAGCGCCTCGCCTGCCAAGGGCGACGCCTCCCATTCCGGCGCGAGCGGGGAGACCGGAGCGTGGCCCTGTCCCGCGGCACGGGCCGCGCAGGTCCCCGCGACCCGCCCAAAGACCAGGGCGGCCGCGCTTGCGAGCCCTCCCAGGCGGTCGGCGCCGTGGATGCCGCCCGCGCACTCCCCGCAGGCATAGAGCCCCCGGGGGCCGCCCGCGCACGAGCAGTCTGCCCCGACGGCGATGCCGCCGTTGGAGGCGTGGGCGAAGAGCGCGACGCGCACCTCGTCTTCCGGGTCGATTCCATAGGTGGCGGCAAGCCACGAGAAGTAGTCGGCGACGAGCTCGTCGGGCTCGTCCGGCAGACGGTGCGAGAGCGGCAGGCCCCCGGGCCCCGCGGCGCAGATGAGCCGGTCGACCGCAGACGAGGCGAGCCGCGAGGTGAAGGGGCCATACCCGGAGCGCTCCTCGAGCAGGGGCGCCGGGACGTCGACCGACGAGAACCGCAGCGCCTTCTCGTTCACCACGACGCCCCGGACGGGCGAGACGAGCCCCGGCATCATCTGGAGGAACTCGGCGTTGACGAGCTCGCAGCCGTGGGCGAGCGCGATGCCGTGGGCGCTGCCGCAGCTGTCTGGCGCGCCAAGGCGGCGCTCGTAGAGCCCGGCGAGCCCGCCCGTCGCGAGCACCACGGCCCCGCAGGGGACGAGGCGCGCCTCTCCGGTCGCATGGTCGAACAGGACCGCGCCTTGGACGGCCCCCTCGCGCTCGACGACGTCGACGAGCTCGGTGTGGGGCAGGGCGAGCACCCCGAGGCGGTCGAGCTCGCGCTGCCAGGCCCTGCGCAGGGAGGTGCGCACGAGGCCGTGCCAGGAGCGGGGCCGGTGGTCGAAGCAGGGAACGTAGGCGCGCTGGGAGGGGTCGTGAGGCTGGCGCAGCTCGACCCCCATGCCCTCGAGCCAGGCGACCGCCGGGTCCACGCCCTCGACGAGCTGCCGGACGAGCGCCGGGTCTGCCACGCCGCGGCCCACCTCGAGGATGGTCGAGGCGAGGTCGTCGCCGTCCGCCTCGTCGGCCGGCCCCACCAGGCCCAGCCCCCAGGTACCCCCATGGAAGCTCGACCCCGAGAACGTGTCGCCCAGGCTCGCGAGCGCGACCTTGGCGCCTGCCCGGGCGGCCTCGATGGCGGCAGAGGTCCCGGCAAGCCCGGAGCCGACCACGAGGACGTCGATGCCGCTTCCAGCCATGGGCCTCCCTGCCCCCGATGCGTCACTGTAGTAAAGTGGTGCCACGACCATGCCTGGCTAGGAGCGAACATGACCGACACCACCTCACCCGATTCTATCAACGCCCGCACCTATGCGGGAGAGGCCCTCGAGGCCGTGTCGCCGGAGGCGGCAAACGTCCGCTTCGACGAGCGTGGCCTCGTCCCGGCCGTGGTGCAGCAGGAGGGCACGGGGGAGGTCCTCATGGTGGCCTGGATGAGCGAGGAGTCGCTGCGCCTCACCCTCGAGACCGGGACGACGTGGTTCTGGTCGCGCTCTCGCCAGGAGCTGTGGAACAAGGGCGCCACCAGCGGAAACATGCAGCAGGTGCGCCGCGTCCTGGTCGACTGCGACGCCGACACGCTGCTCGTCGAGGTCGACTCGCCGGGACCGGCCTGCCACACCGGGCACCGCAGCTGCTTCTATCGCGAGCTCGCCTGACGAGCGCGGCGGGACACTGACCCCGGAGGATTTGTCCCAAAGTGGGACAGTAACCCCGGAGGATTTGTCCCACCTCGGGCTCGGCGCTCGCTCCG
>SUUD01000165.1 GCA_015062715.1 Olsenella sp.
TCACGACCATAACCGCCCAGGAGCTGCTCGAGATGCCGCTCCCCCGCGTCCCCTGGGTGGTCGAGGGCATCCTCACGACGGGCCTCACGGTCCTCGCCGGCGCGCCGAAGGTGGGCAAGAGCTGGCTCTCGCTCCTCATTGGCCTCTCCGTGTCCATGGGGGAGCCGTTCTGGGGGCACGAGACGGCGCAGGGCGACGTGCTCTACCTCTGCCTCGAGGACACTATCGCCCGCGTCCAGAAGCGGCTCCAGGAGCTGACGGACGAGGCGAACGACTGCCTCCACTTCACGAACGTGGCGGGGAGGCTCGACGACGGCCTCGTGGACGAGCTCGAGGGCTTCCTCGAGGAGCACCCGGAGACCCGGCTCGTCATCGTGGACACCCTCCAGAAGGTGCGCCGCGCCGCCGAGCACAACCTGTACGCCGCCGACTACGACGACGTCGGGGCCCTCAAGAACGCCGCCGACCGGCACGGGATAGCCATCGTGGTAGTCCACCACACCCGGAAGGCCGCGAGCGACGACGTCTTCGCCACGATCTCCGGGACGCACGGCATCACGGGCTCCGCGGACTCCTCGATGGTCCTCGTCCGGCCCTCCCGCAGCAGGGGCGACGCCACCCTGTCCCTGACCGGGCGGGACGTCGGGGACCGGGAGTTCCAGTGTAGGCTCGTCGGCTGCACCTGGGAGCTCGTCCGCGAGACGAGCGCCGAGGAGCTCGAGAGGCGGGCGACCCCCACCGTCGTCACTGCCGTCGCCGACCACTTCGGGGCATCGCCCCTCCCCTCCTGGCAGGGCACCGCCAGCGAGCTCCTCGACGCGATAGGCGACGGGGAGACGCGCCCCAACGTCCTCACCAAGCTGCTCAACCAGCACGAGGGCTACCTGCTCGGCAGGTCGATCCGGTACTCGATGCGCCGCACGGCGAGCTCAAGGGTCATCCGCCTCGACCGGGAGGGCAGGGCCGGCGATGACGGTAATGACACAAATGACGATAGGACGATTGGTGACGATGGGTGACGCAAGTGACGATGGGTGACGGTCGTGACGGTGCATGACGGTCCGCCTAGGCCGCTGTCTCCTATCTCCTATCCTCTGCTTTGGATTCAATCACCTTAGGGGCGTAGGTCCTGGCGCAAGGTGCGAATCGGCTAGGACGTGGCCGGACGTCCACCCTCATTGCCCGGGCGCGGTCGCATGGCCGTCGCGTCCCGTACCGTCGCGATTGAGATGCTGCCCGGACCGGGTCCGGGCGCGGGGGAGGCCCCGCGACCCCCGAGGGGTAGTGCTCGATTCGGCGGAGCGACCGCACGGAGTAGGCTGCTCGCCAAGGGCGGGCAGCCTGGTCTTGTTAGAGCGCCAATGTTGGCGGCTTAGCCATACAAACGGGTAGGGCTTCCTGTTGGCTCACTCGCCAGAGAAGAAATCGGAGTCGATGGACTTGATCTCGTAGGTCTGCACGGTGCTAACGCCAACACCATAGTCGATCATCAGGTTGGCAAGAGCCTTGCCGTCAACGAGCACGATGCGCTGGGCGTGGAGTCCCTCGGCGAAGTCCCTTGCGGCCTTCGAGAACTTGGCGGTAGTGATGAAGAGGCCTTTGCTCGCGCCCTTGCCTGACAGCGCCCCCGAGAAGGCCTGGACGTCCGGCCTTCCGACCGTCCTGTCGAGGTCCCAGCGCTTCGCCTGGTAGTAGACGCTGTCGAACCCGAGGCGGTCCTCCTTGACGATGCCGTCGATGCCCTCGTCGCCGCTCTGTGGCGTTACCTCGGCGCGGCCCTCGATGGATTCCCCGTAGCCCATGGCCACCAGGAGCTTCGCCACGAGGTGCTCGAAGAAGTAGGGGCTCTGCCCCATTATCGCCTGGAGGATGTCGTCGGAGAGTGCGTCGCGGATCTCGCGGTACGAGGAGTCCATCGCCTCGAGTGGAGACGTCTCCTCGTCTGCCGCTACTGGCTCCACGTCGTCCTTCTGGTCAGCCCCTTTCTTCTTTGCACGGTACTCCGCGCGCCAGGCCTTGAAGCTCGGAGAGGATGCCTCGAGGTCCTTTGCCATGATCGGCCCGTTGTGCGTTCCGAGGAACTTCCTGCCCGCATCCGTGATGCGATACGTGCCCCTCTGGTCTCCGTACGAGAGGTACTTTGCCTTCTCGAGGTCGGTGATGGCCCAGAACATGCGGTTGTAGAGGCGCAGCTGGCCGCTCTTGAGGCGCTCGGCCCGCTCCTCGTCGGTCATCGAGAATGCTTCGGCGACGCAAGCCTCAAGCTCCTTGGAGGAGGCGATTTCGACGGACGAGAGGTGCTCGAGTACGGGTCGCATTATCTCGTGCCACTTTGGCATTGGCATGGCTTATGCCTCCTTGGTCTTCTCGGCATATAGCTTGAACAGGTGCGCGACGATCTTCTCCTCGTCACCGTTGAAGTCGACGCCATAGGCCGCCTCGACAGCAGCATCGAGCGCGCGGTGGGCTGCGCGGAGGTCTGCGGGCATGAAGTCGGGATCGTAGAGGTCTGCAAGGGACTGCCCGGGATGGGCGTCGCGGGCGTCGAGAACCTTCTGGGCACAGGCCTCGATAGCGGCCTTTTGTTCCGATGTGAATTCAGGCCAGGTGAAGTTGTTGTAGACGATGGTGTTCGAGTAGTTGAAGTCGCTTTTGAGTCGACCTGTGACAGTTCGCATCCAGGAGTTGTGTATTCCGCTCATGAGAATGCCAAACTCGTAAAGGCCTGCCTTATCTATGAAATAGAGCTTGTTGCCTGGAATCATGCCGTCATTCACAAATCCCATAGGGACATACTCGCGCCGCCCGGAAGAAACTGCCGGTATCGCGATATAGCTCTCACCCTTGGGTGGCCTGACCTCGTCGAAAAGCCAAGGGGTGTCAGCCTTCTTGCGAGTCGCGGCCTTCTTGGACGCCAAGCGGAACTCCCTTACGTTGCGCACGCGCTCCGCGACGAGCGGCATGCCCTTGAGGTCAGAGGGCTCGGCATCGACCAGCCACAGGCAGTAGCGCGGGATCCCGTTGATGTACTCCGCCCCCATGGAGAAGGGGCGAATCCACTTCTCCGCCTTCGGTTCTTTGGAGACAAGGTCATCCCTCTCATCTTGGGTGAGAAGGAAGTTGCCGTCATCAGTTGGCTGGCAACCTCGGACCATGGGCGGAACGTCGCAAAGTGGCACTTTCCTCCGCTCAACAAATGCGTCGGGTGCAGGTGCGAGATAGCCGTTGATGTTCTCGACCTCGCGGCATCCATCGCCGTCGAAGAGCAGCTTAGGGGCGACGTCCTCTCGGGAGAACCCGACGATGATCACGTGCACGTGCGCGACGTCGTCCGCCTGGGAGTCCCACACGAAGGTGCGGTGCGCGAAGTCGATGTGGACGCCTTCCGCGAAGAGCGGCTTCCACAGCGGCGCCACCTGCTGTCCCTGGCAGATGGAGTTGGTTGAGACGAGCGCGGCGCGTATGTGGTGGCCGCGCATGTAGTCAGAGCTCTTTTTGTACCAGCAGGAGACGTAGTCGAGCGTGCCGCCGTCCTTGCCGAAGATGCTCGCTCGGTCGTCCTTCTGCCCGTCGTTGAGGTTGGAGTAGCCAATGAACGGTGGGTTCCCGCAGATGTAGGTACACCTCTCGGCGGGCACGACCTCGTTCCAGTCCATGCGCAGGGCGTTTCCCTGGCGTATGTTGCCGTAGTCGGTGAGGGGCAGCGCCTGATACACGCGGTGGACGATGCTCGCCGTGTCTGCGTCCGCCTGCTTCTCGGCTATCCAGAGGGCGGTCCTTGCGACCGCGCAGGCGAAGTCGTTTATCTCGATGCCGTGGAAGTTGGCGAGGGTAACCTTGACCTGGTCCTCTCCCGTGCCCTCGATGTCGAACGAGATCTGTCCGTCCTTGGAGAGCTCGATGAGCACGCGGTTCTCGAGCCTGCGCAGGCACTGGTAGCTCTCGGTGAGGAAGTTTCCGCTGCCGCAGGCCGGGTCGAAGACAGAGATGCTGCCCAGCCGCTCGTGCAGGTCCTCGAGCGCCTTGGTTCGGGCGCCTCCCGCCAGGGGCTTTGCGCAGGCCTCCGCGAAGGCGGCCTCGAGGTCGTCGAGAAAGAGCGGGTCGGTGACCTTGTGGATGTTCTCGGGGCTGGTGTAGTGCATGCCACCCGCACGCCTCTGGTCGTGGGAGAGGCTTCCCTCGAATATGGAACCGAAGACCGTGGGGTTGACCTCGGACCAGTCGAACTCCTGGCAGCCCTCGACGATGATGGTGGTGCGCAGGTCCTCGGAAAGCGTGGGGATAACGGTACGCTCGGAGAAGAGGCCTCCGTTCATGTAGGGGAACGCCTTGAGGAGGTCACTCGCGAAGGGATCGCGCTGGTCGTCAGGCGTGTCAAGCCACTCGAAGAGCTCGCGCAGGGCGTTCCTGAGGTAGTCGGCTGGGAAGTGCTGGACGTAGTTCCGGAAGGCGTTCTGTGGGATGAGCCCAGCCTCGTCCTCGCAGAACATGAGGAACATCACGCGGCAGCAGAAGGCGCTGATGGCGTGGTGCGTAGTCTCGTCGTTGCGATCGAAGCCCGCCGCCTCGAAGCTCTTGGCCACAGCCTCGTGGATGCGGCCCATGATGCGACCGGCCTCGACCGAGACAGCGCGCTGGATGGTCTCGGGTGCCTGGCCCTTGCCGGCAAGGAACTGAATGGCGGGGAGGTTCTTGGGGAGGTCTTCAAGCTTGATGATCAGGGGGTCACCCTTGCAGAGCGGATCGCGCTCGGTGTCGTAGACCCACATCTCGGCGAAGTTGGAGGCGATGACGTAGCGGGGCTTCTGGGAGAGCGGCAGGCCCTCGGTGTAGGCGAGCGCCTGCTGGGCGGGCGTCACCTTGCGGCCCTGGCGCACCTCCGCCTTGGAGAGGTCGTGACCGATGCTCTTCTGCTCCACGATCACGGATGCTGTGGGGATGAGAACGTCGATGAAGCCTTGGTGATCGGACGCCTTGGTATGGACGGGCTGCTCGAACTTGAGGCGGTCGAGCGCGTCAGTAAGACCTAGGACGTCCTGAAAGAGCCCAATCCAGTAGAGGTGCTTGTCCTGCTCCTCGTTGCC
>SUUD01000166.1 GCA_015062715.1 Olsenella sp.
GCTCGGCGTTGACGTCGAAGTAGCGCCTGACGCGCTCGACCGTGCTGACCTTGGTGAGGCGGGCGATGCGCACGGCCCCGTCGTCAAACTGGCTCGCGGCGGCAGCGACGACGTCGCTCGCGGTGTCGCCAAGCGAGTCGGAGATGACGTGGATGATGGGCTTGGCGTCGGGCTCGATGTCCAGCTCGTCATCCTCGATGCGGTCGGTCTCGCTCATCGGTGTTCCTTTCTCGTCGCCAGCCGCAGGGCCGGTGAGGCTAGCGCTTGCGTGCGAGCGCCCCAATGTCGGCCACGCCGGAGAAGACGCCGGCGAAGCGGTTGAGCAGCCTCAGGCGGTTGTTCCTGACACCAGTATCCTCGTCCATGACAAGGACGTCATCGAAGAATCGGTCGATAGGTCCCCTCAGGTCGGCGAGGGCACGCAGGGCGCCCGAGAAGTCCCCGGACGCGAGCGCCTCGGCAACCTTCGCCTCACCCGTCTCGCAGGCGTCGAGCAGCGCCGCCTCGGCGTCGCCGAGCAGGCTGGGGTCGACGTCGGCCCCAAGCGACGCGTCGGCCAGGTGCGAGGCACGCGCGAAGGCGGTGGCAAGGTCATCGAAGGTCTCGGGGTCGTCGGCACGCGCGTCCTCGAGGGCGTGCGAGCGGCTCAGGAACTCCGCGGGGTCGATGACCCCCGCGGCAGAGACCGCGTCGATGGTGTCGGGGGCGATGCCCTCGTCGCGCGCAATCGCCGAGAGGCGCCCGGCGAAGAAGGCCTTGACCTGCGACGTCACGTCACCCGCGTCGAACTCGATGCCCTGGTCGGCGAACGAGCCCACCGCGACGTCGATGACGCGCTCAAGCGAGACCTGCGGCAGCGTGCGGAGCATGGCGATGACGCCGATGGCGGAGCGGCGGACGGCGAAGGGGTCGGCGGATCCCGTGGGCGGCTCGCCGATCGCGAACATGCCACAGATCGTGTCGAGCTTGTCGGCGATGGCGACGCAGCGGCCGACGAGCGTGTCGGGGAGGACGTCGCCGGCGAAGCGCGGGCGGTAGTGCTGCGCGATGGCGGTGGCGACCTGGTCGTCCTCGCCCTGCGCGGCCGCATAGTAGCCTCCCATGACGCCCTGCTGGCTCGTGAACTCGACGACCGCCTGCGAGACAAGGTCGGCCTTAGCGAGGTGAGCGGCGCGGGCGGCGCGGGCCGTGTCGGCCGGGTCGTCGCTCGCGGCCGAGGCGATCGCGGAGGCGAGCGCCTCCATGCGCTCTGCCTTCTGGAGGACCGTGCCCAGCCGCTTCTGGAAGACGACCTGCGAGAGGCGCTCGCGGAAGGCCTCCAGGCCAACCTTGAGGTCCTCGTCATAGAAGAACTTGGCGTCGTCGAGGCGCGGCCTCACGACGCGCTCGTTGCCGGCCCGCACCGTGTCGTTCACCTTGGGGTCGGCGTTGGACACGATGACGAACTCGCGCGTGAGCGAGCCGTCGGCGGCATAGATCGGGAAGTAGCGCTGGTGCTTGAGCATGGCCTCCACGATGATCTCGTGGGGGACGGCGAGGAACTCCTCGTCGAAGGAGCCGACGACGACCGTCGGCCACTCGCAGAGGTTCACGACCTCGTCGAAGGTGCCCTTGGGGGTGTCGACGTGCGCGCCGCCGCGGGCCGCCTCGACCTCGGCGATGCCCGCGCGGATGACCTCGGCGCGGCGGGACTCGCCCAGGACGTAGGCCCGCTCGAGGACGTCCTCGTAGGCGCTGGCCTCGGGGACGACATGCTCGCCGGGACCCAGGACGCGATGCCCACGAGTCGTGTTGGAGCTCGTCACGTCGGCGTACGAGACGGGGACGACGGTGTCGCCCAGCAGGGCGCAGATCCAGCGGATGGGACGCACGAAGGTCTGGTGCTCGCTCCCCCACCTCTGGCTGCGGTAGTTGGGCCACTGGATGGAGGCGATGGTCTGCTCGCACAGGGACGACAGCAGCTCGAGCGCGTCGACCGAGGCGATGGAGCGCTCGGCGAACACGTACTCGTTGCCGTCGTCGGCGACGCGGCGAACGAGCTGGTCGGCGGTGATGCCGGCCTTGCGGGCGAAGCCCTCAGCGGCCTTGGTCGGGGCGCCGTCGGCGTCAAAGGCGATCTGGGCCTTGGGCCCGCGGAGGACCTCATGGACCTCGTCGGTCGCGGTGGCGCAGGCGTCGACGACCACGGCGAGGCGACGCGGGGTCGAGAGCGTGCGGATCTCGCCATGGGCGAGGCCCGCCTCGTCCAGGCCCTTCGCGACGAGCTTGCCCAGCTGGTCCTGGGCCTTCATGAGCGGGGCGGAGGGCATCTCCTCGCAGCCGATCTCGAGGAGGAAGTCACGGGTGTCGGCCATCTTAGGCCACCTCCTTGCTGGTCGTGCCGGCCTTCGAGGCGACGAGCTCGAGGTACGCCTCGCAGCACGCCTTGGCCACGGTGCGGACGCGCAGGATGTAGTTCGCGCGCTCGGTCGCCGAGATGGCGCCGCGGGCGTCGAGGATGTTGAAGGCGTGGCTGCACTTCATAACGCAGTCGTAGGCGGGAAGCGGGAGCCCGTGCTCGAGGCAGGAGTGGCACTCGGCCTCGTACTCGTCGAACTTGCGGCGCATCATGTCGACGTCGGCCACCTCGAAGTTGTAGCAGGAGAACTCATACTCGTTCTCGTGGAAGACGTCACCGTAGGTCATGGGCGTGCCGTCGGGCAGGTAGCTCCAGACGAGGTCGTAGACCGAGTCGACGCCCTGGATGTACATGGCGATGCGCTCGAGGCCGTAGGTGATCTCGACGGGGACGGGGTCGACCTCGATGCCGCCCACCTGCTGGAAGTAGGTGTACTGGGTGACCTCCATGCCGTCGAGCCAGACCTCCCAGCCCAGGCCCCAGGCGCCGAGCGTGGGGCTCTCCCAGTCGTCCTCGACGAAGCGGACGTCGTGCTCGGCCGGGTCGAGGCCGATCGCCGCCAGCGAGCCGAGGTAGAGGTCCTGCGAGTCCGCCGGGCAGGGCTTGAGAATCACCTGGAACTGGTAGTAGTGCTGCATGCGGTTGGGGTTCTCGCCATAGCGGCCGTCGGCGGGGCGGCGGCAGGGCTGGGGATAGCACGTGCGCCAGGCGGCGGGCCCGAGGCTGCGCAGCGTCGTGGCGGTGTGGAACGTGCCGGCGCCGACCTCGCTGTCATAGGGCTGCATGACCGTGCACCCCTGGTCGGCCCAGTAGCGTTCCAATACCAGGATCATGTCCTGGAAGGTAAGGGCGTCTTCACGCATACGTTCCTTCCCTCCTTGCCGCTCTCGCGGCGATCGGGCGCCGCCGGGGCGGCGCGTCGTGACTGTCAGAACAGGCCGGCGTCTTCCGGCGGCCAGAAGATGAAGACGGCGCGCGACGAGACGTTGTCCACGTCCACGGCGCCAAAGTACCGCGAGTCGAGCGAGTTGGTGCGGTTGTCCCCCATCACCCAGACGCAGCCGTCGGGGACGACGTAGGGATACGAGATGTCCTCCTCGAGGTTGGTGCCGTGGCCGGCGATGGGCTGGGTTTGCTTGCCCTGCGTGTAGGGCTCGTCAAGTGGCAGCCCGTCCACGTAGACGACGCCGTCGCGCAGGTCGACCGTCTGGCCCTCGGTGGCTATCACGCGCTTGATGAGCGTGACGCCGCCACGCGTGGGGTCGGGGTCGGTGAAGGTGACGATCTCGCCTGCCACCGGGTCACGGAAGCGGTACGACACCTTCTCGCCGAACAGCCGGTCGCCCAGCTGGATGGTCTCGAGCATCGAGCCGGACGGGACCTGGTAGGGCTCGCCCACGAAGGCGCGTAGGAGCACGATGAGGACGAAGACGGTGAGCAGCGTGCGCAGCGTCTCGAGCATGGGGTTGCCCTGGTCGTCTGCGGGACCGCCCGTCGTGGCCTCGTACATGGCGAGGTAGGGGTTGGTTCCCGTGTCGGCCTTGTACGTGCCGCCCGCGGGCTCCTCGCCCGGGACGTACCCGTAGAGGGGACGATGCCAGTCGCCCGTGGTGGTCGCGGGCGTCTCCTTGGCCCGCCGCGACGCGGCGATGCGGTCCCTAATCGACATGGCCATCACCAACCAACAGGCGTGCCGCCTCGACCTGCTCGGCGCCGATGCCGGCGCGCTCGATGAGGTCGGGCCTCCAGCACGCGGTCCTCACCAGGGAGCTCGCCTGGCGCCAGCGGGCGATGCGCGCGTGGTCGCCGGAGAGCAGCACCTCGGGCACCTCCCTGCCCTCGAAGCTCGCCGGGCGCGTGTACTGGGCGTACTCGAGCAGGCCGTCGCCGAACGACTCGTCCTCGGCGCTCATCTCGTCACCGAGGGCGCCGGGAATGAGCCTGACCACCGAGTCGATGACCACGAGCGCGGCAAGCTCGCCGCCCGTGAGGACGTAGTCGCCCAGGGATATGACCTCGTCGGCGAGGTCGTATGCGCGCTCGTCGATGCCCTCGTAGCGGCCACAGACGAACAGCAGCCGCTCGTGCTGGAGCAGACGGCGCGCGTCGGCCTCCTCGTAGCGCCTGCCGCAGGGAGAGAAGAAGATCACATGCGGGGCGGTCGCGAACTGCGACGAGATGTCGCGGACCGCCTCGAAGATGGGCTCGGGCTTCATGAGCATGCCCTGGCCCCCGCCAAAGGGGGCGTCGTCGACCGTGCGGTGGCGGTCATGGGTCCAGTCGCGCAGGTCGTGCGAGACGAACTCGCACAGCCCGTCACGTCGGGCCCTCCCCATGATGGAGGAGCCGAGGTACCCGTCGAACACTTCCGGGAAGACCGAGAGCGTCTCGTATCGCCTCATGACACGACCTCGTCTTCCACGCTGCCGAGCGGAGCGTCGACGATGACCTCGCCGCCCGGGACGACCTCGCGCACGATCTCGGGGACGACGGGGAGCATGACCTCGCCAAGCGGCCCCTCGATGACCAGCACGTCCTGTGCCGGTCCGGCGAGCACGTCGACGACCTCCCCGAGCGCGCCCCTCGTAAGGTCGCGGACGGGGCGCCCCACGAGGACCGCGGCGGCCTCGAGGTAGAGGTCGTCCGGGAGGTC
>SUUD01000012.1 GCA_015062715.1 Olsenella sp.
TAGCCGACGACCATGGGGGTGTCGCCACCGGCTGTGGGCTCCTCGGCGCCCTCTTCGCCCTCGCCCTCGGCGGCGGGCTCCTCGGAGCCACCGTTGCCGCACGCGGCGAGCAGGCCAGCGGCGCTGGACACGCCGGCGACCTTGAGGAAGTTCCTACGGGTTAGCTTGGCCATTTTAAAATCCCTTCCTTTCGGACAAAACGCTGCTTTGATGCAGTCAGATGAACTTTAGCAACTTAAAGGGGACCAAACAAGCAGAGGTATACAAGCGCAGGTAGATAGTAGGCCAGCGGCACGATGGGCTGCACGAAAGGAAAGCCTTCCCCATGCCCCCCTACGAGGCGAGGAATGGGACAAATGACCTGCCCTTTTCCCAGTGCCTGCCATCGCCGTCCCACCGCCCGGGTCGCAGGAGGGGGAGGGGCGGATGTGATACTATCAACAAACTTGTACGCGAGCCGAGGGGGACCATGACCATGTCCAAGTACCGTTGCTAGATATGCCATCGAATCAGCAGCTCAATCTAGCCGGAGGACCGTCATGCCAAAAAGCCCTTCTGGGGGCACCGCCCCATCACCCAATCACAAGCCACGCCTTTGGACCCGCGACTTCTCGCTGATAACGCTTGCCTCCGCGCTTGGTGCCGCGGGGGGAATCGCCGGTGAGTTCGCGCTCTCGTTCTTCGTCTTCGACGAGACGGGCTCCACGCTCGCCTCGGCACTCGTGCTCGCGATCCAGCTCGTGCCCCACGTGCTCGTGCCGTTGCTCGTCGCCCCCATCATGGACCGCCTCCCCCGCAAGGCATTCCTGGTGGCCGGGGACCTCGTGTGTGGCGTCGCGTATGCCCTTCTCGGTCTCTACCTGCTGCGCTTCCCGTTTTCGTATGTGGGGTACCTGGCGGTGTCGCTCGCCCTCTCGAGCATGGAGGCCGTCGACTCGCTTGCCTGGACCAGCATCTACCCCGAGGTCATCCCCGATGGCGCGGAGCAAAAGGGCTATGCCGTCTCGTCGATGCTCTACACCACGCTCTCGGTGATCATGGCCCCCTTTGCCGCGGTCCTGCTCGACACCATTGGCGTGCCGCGGCTGCTCATGGCGCAGGGAGGGCTGGCCATGCTCGCCTCCCTCATCGAGAGCCGCGTCCGGGTTGTGGAGCGTCCGCGGGAGTCCCGGGAGTACTCGCTTGCTGCCTGGGCGTCCGACGTTCGCGAGGCCTTCTCCTACCTTGCGGGCGAGCGGGGGCTGCGCGGCCTCTTGGGCTACCAGGCCATCTCGAACGGCCTCGCCACGGGCTACTATCCCATCCTCATCGCGTTCTTTCGCACCGCCCCCGGGTTCTCGGCCACCATGTACGCCTTCTTCTCGGGGGCCGAGTTTGTCGGGCGGACCATTGCCAGCGCGCTCCAATACAAGGTCAAGGTCCCCCCAAAGAAGCGCTTTGGCCTCACCGTCTTTGTGTACACCGTCTTCGACGTGATGGACGCCATCCTGCTGTGGCTGCCCTATCCTCTCATGCTCGCCAATCGCTGCGCCTGCGGCTTTCTTGGGGGCAACAGCTACATCCTGCGCGTGGCCGCGACGCAGCGCTACATTCCCGAGCGCATGCGCTCGCGCGTCAACGCCTTCCAGGACGGCCTCGTCACGGCCTCCTGCAGCGCCTTCTCGCTGCTCGTGGGGTCGTTGGGCGAGGTTCTCGACTACCGGCTTTGCGTCACCCTCTGTGGTCTTGTCAGCCTTTCGTGCGTATGGCTCTTCGTCCTGCGGAGCAGGGCGAGCATCTCCCAGGTCTTCGAGGCCTACGAATGACGGCGGGACAGGGGGAGCGGCTACCTGCCCCGCTGTCCCATGAGCTGGCGGGCGCGCGCAAAGCAGGTCGCCGCCACGCCCATGACGGCGAAGAAGGCCAACGACCAGATCGCCCCTCCCGTGGCGCCCGAGAGGCCAAAGCCCGCGTCGAGCCCGTTGACGAGCAGGTGGAACAGCTCGCCGACGATGGCGGCAAGGCTGGCCACCAGGCCCACGAAGAGGCGCCTCGCCACGCTCTCGACGCGGCTCTCCTCCTTCTCCTCGAGCTGCTCTGGCTTGACGCGCCACAGCGAGACGCCGAGCATCCGCGAGGCCGAGAGGCCCGCCGCCACGATGCCCACCGCGTAGGGGATGATCACGTAGGGGGCGTTGTCCATGCCGGGCACGGGGATGCAGCCGGCGGCGACCAGGCATGCGAACGCGCCGGCCAGGAAGTAGGCCGCCGTGCGCTGGTTGGCGGCGGCCTCCTCCGCCCGCTTTCTCTGCGTCTCGCGCTTGCTCATTCGATTCCCGTCAGGTCGTAGTTGGCGAGCCAGTCGTGCGCCCGCTCGCACACGCCGCGCAGGCAGGCCTCGTCGAAGGGGCTCACCATGTCAGCGTTGGCCAGCAGCTCCTTGAAGGTGACGGTGCCACCCTGGCGCGTGTAGGCCATGTAGTGCTCCCAGGCATCTCTCGGGTCGTCCTGGATCATCTCCCAGAACTCGAGGGCGACCGTCTGGGCCAGGCAGTAGTCGATGTAGTAGAAGGGCACCTCGTAGATGTGGCTCTGGCGCTGCCAGCCCTCGCCGTCCGCGTAGAAGGGGATCTCGCCGTCAAGGCGCATCCAGGGCATGTAGGTGCCCAGCAGCTCCTTCCAGGTGGCGTGGCGCTCGGCCGGCGTCATCTGCGGGCGCTCGTAGACGATGTGCTG
Organism: Olsenella sp.; assembly: GCA_015062715.1. Classification (GTDB taxonomy): domain Bacteria; phylum Actinomycetota; class Coriobacteriia; order Coriobacteriales; family Atopobiaceae; genus SIG37. Next base: position 2,716 of record SUUD01000012.1, read on the forward strand.
GAAGTGGTCGACCATGGTGCCGTAGGGGATGAACGTGACGGCGCCGGCCAGGTGGCTGTAGAGGTACTTGCGCGTGTCGGGGCCAAAGAAGCCCTCGCACCAGGGCCACGCGAAGAACTCCATGGACATGGAGTGGACCTCGCAGGCCTCCATGCTGGGCCAGACGTAGGCGATGGGGATGCGGTCGCGGTTCATCCATGCGGCAAAGCCGTGGCCCGCCTCGTGGGTGATGACCTCGACGTCGCCCTGGGTGCCGTTGAAGTTGGCAAAGATGAAGGGCATCTCGTAGTCGAGCAGGCTGGTGCAGTAGCCGCCGCCCTCCTTGCCGGGCGTGGAGAGCACGTCCATGAGCTCCTGGTCGAGCATGCCGTTGAAGTACTCGCTGGTCTCGGGGGAGAGCTCGTCGTAGAAGCGCTTGCCCTGGGCCAGGATGTCATCGGCCGTGCCCTGGGGGCGCGGGTTGCCCGAGCGGAACATGAGGGCTGCGTCCGCGAACGAGAGGGGATACTCCACGCCAAGCCGCTCGGCCTGCGCGCGGTAGATCTGGTCGCACAGGGGCACGAGGTACTTGACCACGGCGGCGCGGAACTGCTCGACGTCGCCCTTGTCGTAGCAGTTGCGGCCCATGCGGTCGTAGCCCAGCTGCGTGTAGCCGTCGTGCCCGAGCTTCCTGCCCATGGCGTCGCGCAGGTGGACGAGCTCGTCGTAGATGCGGTCGAAGTCGGCCTGGTGCTCCTTGTACCAGGCGCCCTCGGCCTTCCACGCGGCAAGGCGCACCTCGTCGTCCGCGTCGGTCTTGAAGGGGGTGAGCTGCGAGAGCGTGTAGGTGCCGCCCTGGAAGGGGATCTGCGCGCTGGCGATGAGCTTGGCGTACTCGGTGGTGAGCTTGCCCTCGGCCTGCATCTCGGGGATGAGCTCGGGCGAGAAGGAGCGGGCCTCGATCTCGGCGTTCACGAACATGAGGGTGCCGAACTCGGACTCGAAGTCCGGGCGGTAGGGGCTCTCGAGCATGGCGAGGGTCCAGGCCTGCTTGGGCTCCTGGAGAAGGGGCAGGCTCTCGTCCCAGAAGTCGTTCTCCGCGTTGTAGAACTCGTCGCGCGTGTCGATGGAGTGGCGGATGTAGCTGAGGTTGGAGAGGGTGTCGAGGTGCTTCTCGAGCTGCTCCTTCTCGAGGAAGGCGGCGCGGGCATCGGCGTAGCTGGTGGCGGACTCGAGACGTGCGGTGAGCCCCTCGATCTGGGCCCTTACCTCGTCGAGGTTGGGGCGCTCGTAGGGCATGTCGCGGAACTTGAGCTTCTCGGCCATGGTGACTCCTTTGGTGCGGGTGGAACGTGGCTAACTGCACTAGTGTAGCGCGAGCAGGCGTGTGCCGTGTGCCGGTGTGTCGGGGGCCGGAGTTACCCGGCAATCTTGAGCGAGATGGCGCTGAATACGACGCTTGCCGCGACGAGCGCGCCAATGACCAGCCAGGCCTTGGGGTTGGCACAGTTGATGGTCCATCCGCTGCCAAAGCGCTTGGGCACGGAGAAGCTCGGGTCGTCGGGATTGAAGTAGAACACGCCGAGCTTCCAGTAGGCATCGTCGTCGCGGGCGATGCCGTCGGCGGTGCGCATCTCGGCGGCGGAACGCCCGCCCGACTGCCCATACTTCACGGAGATGCCCACCATGACGCCGGCGAAGACGAGCGCGCCCACGGTGGTGACGGCGCCGGCCGCTCCCAGCGAGATGATCCCCGCGGAGGAGAGGAAGAACGGGATCCCGATGGTGACGTCGAGGACAAGCCCTCCCACGAGCAGCCCGATGCTCTGGGCGCGGGCGAACTCGCCGTAGGCAAGCGCCGAGGTCGCCGGTGCCGCGGGGTCGATCGGGCGCTTGGAGCGCAGGATCATCCAGTGCGCGAGCGCCAGCGTGAGGCCCATGAAGGCGGCGATGAGCGCGGGGAACATGACCGTGCCGAGGGTCTTGTCGGCATACGAGTTCACGGTGCCGTCCCAACCGGCATGCATGGGAATCTGGTCGGGCAGGCGGTCGTAGGCAAGCAGCGCGAAGCCCGCGAGGGCGGCGACCACCACGACGTGGAGCAGCTCCCACGCCAGGGGGATGGGCTGGGGGATGGAGTCATCGGAGACGAACGCTGCCGAGCGGGACTCGGCTGCGGTCCAGCCCTCCGCCTGCTTGAGCGCCTGCACCTGCGTGCGCGCATAGAGCATGAACGCGAAGGACGCGAGCGCGGGCGCGAGCGTGGAGCAGGTCATGACAACGGTGGCAGACACATCGTCTGCCTGCGGGAGCAGGGCCGCCATCGCCGCCATGCCGATGACGGTGAGCGCGGCCACGATGATGGTGTGCGTGCGGAAGAGCGCCCTGACGCGCGGGTCCTGCTTGGCCGAGGGCGGCACGGTGACGGTGAAGCATTCCGTGGGCGGCATGATGAACGGGGTGACGGCGACCACGACGCCCACGAGCGCGACGGTTGCGACGATGCTCAGCATGATGACGGTCATTGGGAATCGCCTTCCTTAGCGTATGCGAAGACGGAACGTGCTTCGGTCGATGCGAGGGCGAGGAACTCCTCGCGCGTGCCACCCTGGGCGCGGAACTCGAGCGCGAGGCGCGAGAGCTCGGATGCGATGAGCTCGCGCTGCTCCTGCGCCTTGGCGGACGACATGCTGCGCGCGGTGTCCGCGATCACCGCGCCCGATCTGCCGCGCATGGCCACGTAGCCCTCGTCGCGCAGCACCGCATAGGCCTTGTTGACGGTGTGCATGTTCACGCCCAGGTCTCCGGCGAGCGAGCGCACGCTGGGAAGGGCGTCGCCGGGGGAGAGCTCGCCCGTGGCGATGGCGCCCACGATCTGCGTGCGTATCTGCTTGAAGATGGGCTCCTGTGACGCGAGGTCGATGTCGAGTAGCATCTTGCGCTCCAATCTGTTCTATGTGTAATATAACAGGTAGAGCAATTCGTGTATAGGAGGACGGCATGAAGAAGCGACTCGCCATCTACCTTGCGGTCACCTTTGGGCTCTCGTGGGGCCTGCTCATCCCGGCGGGCATTGCCCTGGGGACGTTCGAGAACGGCGAGTCCTCGTCGGCGGCCATGATGGGCCTCATCGCGGTCTCGATGTTCTTCCCGCTCGTGGGGGCGCTCGTGGCCAACGCGATGGTCGGGCGGGATGCGCGCATGGACCTGGCGTGGCGGCCGCTCGTGGGGCAGAACGTCGGCGTCTATCTTGTGGCGTGGCTTCTCCCGGCGGTCATCACCCTGCTTGGCTGCCTGGCGTTCTTTGCGCTGAACCCGCGGTGGTTCGACCCCACCATGGGCTCCTACCTAAGGACGGTCGCGGCTGCGACGGGGGCGTCCGCCGAGCAGCTGATGGCAGAGCAGCCGCCTCTGCCTGCGGTGGTGGCGGGAACGGTCCTCTCCGCGCTCGCGGTCGCACCGTTCATCAACATGATCCCGGCCTTCGGCGAGGAGGTCGGGTGGCGTGGCATGCTCTATCCCACGCTGGGCGAGGCCATGTCCGAGCGATCCGCCGCGCTGGTCTCGGGGGCCATCTGGGGGCTCTGGCATGCGCCCGTCATTGCCATGGGACACAACTATGGCATGGGCTACGTGGGCTTTCCCTTCGCGGGCATCCTCACGATGATTCTGACCTGCACGGCGTTGGGCTGCTTCCTGTCGTATCTGCGCATGTGCTCGTCCAGCGTGTGGCCGTGCGCGCTGGCGCATGGCGCCCTCAACGCGGTCGCCAACATCGGGCTCCTGTTCTGCACCTGCGGCAGCACCCCGCTGGGGCCATCGCCGCTCGGGCTCGAGGCGGGAATCCCCCTCGTGGCGCTGGCGATCGCGTGTTGGCTGCAGCTTTCCGGCGACGTGCCAGATAATTCGCCAACCGTTTGACGCATCCACCATGTCCTGTGCCGTTTTCCCTGCTACCATGTCCATATGCATAAAACGTAGCTAAAACGGCAGGAGATGCACCATGAACTCCGACAATCAGCAGAAGCGGTATGGTACCAGGCGGGCCGACACGGGCGCGCGCACGAGGCGGGTCCTGGGGGCGAGCCAGGCGTCCGATGACGAGGCGGCACGTGCGCTGCGCGAGGGCCGCGCCGCGGCGCGGACGTCGTCGGCGCGGCAGCCCTCAACCCCTCACAGGCACACCGCGAGCGGCAGCAACCCGTACCTCTCGGGTGGCGAGGCGACCAAGCAGCGCGCGAGGTCTGCCGAGCGCACCCGTCGCACGAAGTCGCGCCGCGTGGCGACAGGCCAGACTGGCGCGGCGGTCGCGGGCAAGGCGGCGGGAGCCGCCCGCTCCGTGGGCGGCGCCGTCAGGGGCCTGGCGTCGGGCGTGGGCTCTGCCGCGGACGGCCTTCTGGGCCGCTTCCCCCGCGCGTACGTGCTGGGTGGCGCCGCTGCCGTCGTGCTCGCCCTCGTCCTGGGACTCGGGTTCCTGCTCAACATCCGCGTGACGGTCAACGACCAGCCGGTCACCGTGAGCAGCTGGAGCCGCGTCCAGAAGCTCATCGACAGGGGCGTCGTCACGCCGGTCCCGGGCGACCTGCTCGCCGTGGACGGCTCGGTCATCACCGAGGGCGCCGGCGAGGTCGCGTCCGTCACCATCAACGGCGAGGACGCGGACGTCACCTCAAAGCTTCGCCGCGGCGACGTGGTCGTCATCGGCGACGGCGACGACGTGACCGAGGAGTTCACGAGTACCGAGGAGACCGTCGCGCATGGCTCGTCGGGCGACCAGGCCCTCTTCGAGAACTACTGGAACGGCTCGATCCACCTGCTCTCCGACGGGCAGGACGGCGTGAAGACCACCCGCACCGGCGCAACCTCTGGCCTGTCGGTCACCGAGGTGACCACACCCGCCATCGACTCAGGCTTCCACATCTACACGGCCGACACCGGCGGCGACAAGGTGGTGGCCCTCACCTTCGACGACGGCCCCTGGCCCGAGACCACCGACGCCATCCTCGACATCCTCGAGGAGAACGGCGCCAAGGCCACGTTCTTCACCATCGGCAACCAGATAGCCGAGCACCCCGACCAGGTGCGGCGCGCGCATGAGATGGGCTGCCAGATCTGCACGCACACCTGGGACCACGCCGCGGGTTCGGGCGGCGGCGTCAACATCTGCTACATGAGCGCCGAGGAGCAGGTGAATGAGGTCACGCAGGGCTACAAGGCCATCGCCGACGTGATCGGAGAGGAGCCTGCGCACATCCTGCGCGCCCCGGGCGGCAACTTCTACGGCGACGCGGTCACCAACCTGTGGGACTACGTCGATGCCGAGATCGGCTGGGACGTCGACACCGAGGACTGGAGCCAGCCGGGGTCCGACTACATCGCCCAGATGATCCTGTCGGTCAAGCCGGGCCAGGTCATCCTCATGCACGACGGCGGCGGCGACCGCTGGCAGACGGTCGAGGGCCTCAAGCAGGCGCTGCCGCAGCTCGTGGAGCAGGGCTACACGTTCGTGACCATCGACGAGCTGCTCGCCTATGGCATGCCTGGGGAGCAGCCCGAGGCCTAGGGAGACACCCGGGGACGGTTCTCGTTTGTCTCAGAGACAGGTGGGGACGGGTCTGACTATCAGACCCGTCCCCACCTGTCTCTGAGACAAACGAGAACCGTCCCCGGGTGTCTCCCTAGGCCTCGGCGACGGGGTCGGTGGTGGGCTGGACGGCCTTCCAGGCCTTGAAGGCCTCGAGCTCGGGCTCGTTGAGCTTGACGGCGAGTGCGATGACGGCGAGGTCGTCGGCATAGCCGAGCACGGGAATGCCGTCGGGCAGGAGGTCCTTGCCCTTCACCAGGTACAGGAAGGCGGCGACCATGCTGGCGACGACCTTGGGCGAGACCTCGGGGTACTCCTTGGTGACGTAGGACTTGATCATGGAGGCCATCGTGGGCACGTTGGTGAGGCCCGTCTTGACGGCATCGGGCAGCCCCATGATCTTCTGGTCGATGTCGGCCAGGAGGGCGTCGATCTTGTCGGGGTTGTTCATGAGCTCCTGCGCCTGGGCAATGCCGTCCTCGATGATCGTCTTCGCGGCATCCATGCTGAATTCCTCTGCCATGATGGCTCCCTTTCTGCTGGTTGTGGCAAGACTCCCGGTCTGGCCTTCCAGTAGTGTACCCCGGGATATCGAACTTGAAGCGCTATGATGTCTATGAGGCGAGAGGAGGTGGCATTCTTGCTCGACCGGTCCATTCCCGTCGTCATTCCCGCAATCCATCCCGATGACCGTCTCACCGAGCTTGTCGGTGGGCTGGTCGGCCGTGGCGTAGGGCGCGTCATCGTCGTGGACGACGGCAGCGGGACCGGCCACTCGGCCATCTTCGAGGCGTGCCGCTCCCTTGGCGCCGAGGTGCTCGCGCACGGCGAGAACATGGGCAAGGGCATGGCGCTCAAGGACGCCTTCGCGCTTCTGCTGGCGGGAGACGACCTCGTGCGGGGGTGCGTCACCGCCGACGCCGACGGCCAGCACACGGTCGACGACGTCCTGGCCGTCGCGGACGAGTTCGTGCGCCGCGGGTGCGGCTCGCTCGTGCTGGGCGTGCGTGACATGGCCACGGAGGGCATCCCCTGGCGCAGCCGTCTGGGCAACAACGTGATAAACGCCTGCCTCTCGCTCTTCTGCGGGGTCAGGCTGGCCGACAGCCAGACCGGGCTGCGCGGCATACCGGCCTCCCTCATGGACCGCTGCCTGGACCTCGAGGGCGACCGCTTTGAGTTCGAGACGCAGATGCTGCTCGTGAGCCACGCGGACACGCCCGTGGTCGAGGTTCCCATCGCGACCATCTACGAGAACGAGGGCCCGCACAAGACGCACTTCAGGCCCGTCATCGACTCGCTCAGGGTCCTCTACGTAGCCGTCCACACCTTCGTGGGGTTCTCGGCGACGTCGCTGGCCACCACGGCGGTGGACATATTCCTGTTCTGGCTGCTCTCGCGCGAGTTCAGGGCCGCCGACATCGGCCCGTGGGCGATAGCGGCGACGGTGCTGGCGCGCCTGGTCTCGGCCTCGCTCAACTTTGGCATCAACCGCCGGCGCGTGTTTGGGGCGGGCGGAGACGTCCACGGCCAGGCACGTCGCTTCGTCCTGGTCGCCGTCGTGCAGATGACCCTCTCCGCGGTGCTGGTCCAGGCGGTGGCGCCGCTGTTCCACCATGCGGCGGCCGTGCTGGTCAAGGCGGTGGTCGACCTCGTGCTCTTCCTCGTGAACTATCAGGTCCAGATGCGGCTGGTCTTCTCGGAGCGCGCCTAGGTCCGCACCGCCCATCCGTGCCCAGGCTGCTAACATAGGAGGGCAACGACTGGTCACGGAAGGGAAGCGACCATGAGCGACAATGCCAGCCAGGGAGGCCAGCGCCGCCGGCGCGGGGCCCACTTCAAGCAGTCCTCGGACACCGTCGAGGTGCGCCAGCCGGCGCGCGGCACCGCGCAGCCCGTCGAGCGCATCGAGGCCCCGGTCTCGTACAACCCCTACACCAAGGTCTCGACGGCCGGGCTCTACGACGCGCGCTCGCGCAGGCGCAGGAGGGGCTCGGTCCTGCCGGCGATCATCGGCCTCGTCGTCATCGCGGCGCTTGCCGGCGGCGGCTGGTATGCCTGGAAGGAGTTCAACCGCCACTTCGAGGTGACCGTCAACGGGCAGCAGGTCACGGTCGAGGACGGCGACACCGTGGCCAAGCTCATCGCCGACGGGTACGCCACGCCCAACCCCGGCGACCTGCTCGCCATCGACGGCTCGGTGTGCACCGAGGGCGGCGGCGAGGCCTGCGCCGTCACGGTCAACGGCCAGCCCGGCACGCCCGAGACCGCGCTCTCGCGCGACTGCGTGGTCCAGGTCGACGACGGCGCCGACGTCACCGAGGACGTGACGGTCACCGAGGAGACCATTCCCCATGGCACCTCGGGCGACGAGGCAACCTTCGACAACTACTGGTCGGGTTCCATCCACCTCATGTCCGACGGACAGGACGGCCTCAAGCGCGTCACGACGGGCAACGTGAGCGGCATCACGCAGGAGGAGCTGGTCACGCCGGCCATCGACGGCGGCTTCCACATCTACACGGCCGACACGGGCGGCGACAAGGTCATCGCCCTCACCTTCGACGACGGCCCCTGGCCCGAGACCACCGACGCCATCCTCGACATCCTCGAGGAGTACGGCGCCAAGGCCACGTTCTTCACCATCGGCGAGCAGATCGCCTGGTACCCCGACCAGATTGCCCGCGAGAAGGCCCTGGGCTGCCAGATCTGCACGCACACCTGGGACCATGCCAGCGGCTCTGGCCAGGGCGTCAACATCACGTACATGTCTGCCGACGAGCAGATCTGGGAGGTCACCGAGGGCCTCAAGGCCATCCAGGACGCCACGGGCGAGGAGCCCTCGCACATCCTGCGCGCCCCGGGCGGCAACTTCTACGGCGACGCGGTCACCAACCTGTGGCCCTATCTGGACGCCGAGATTGGCTGGGACCTCGACACCGAGGACTGGAGCCTGCCCGGATCCGAGGCCATCGCGCAGGTGCTCATGAGCGCACAGCCGGGCCAGGTCATCCTCATGCACGACGGCGGCGGCGACCGCTGGCAGACGGTGGAGGGCCTGCGCCAGGCCATGCCCTACCTGGTCGAGCAGGGCTACTCCTTCGTCACCATCGACGAGCTGCTCGCCTATGGCGTGCCGTCGTAGACGGGCTCCTATATACCATTCTGGATTGGCGAGGGCCCTTTTTGGGCCCTCTTTCCTTGGGGGAATGCGAATCTGGTAACTCCACTGCACTAAAGTTTCGAGTTGCGGGAAGAAACACCGGTCACTCATAGTCAACTGCCCTCTGTGCGCTTGATTCAAAATGAGTTCAACTGCGGTTTTACAACGGGAATGCGCCGAAAGGCCCCATTTCTTCCCGCAACTCGAAACTTTAGTGCAGTGGAGCATCTAACTATTAGGCCGGAAACGTTTCCACCCGGCCTCTCTGACGATCTAGTGCTTCTGTTTGATGGGAGGCTCATGCATTGCGTGCTGCATGGCATTTCTGCTCTTGAATATTGGCGCTCGAGTCTTGCGACGCCAGCGCCAGAGGACAACGCGCCCGCGCAGCCTGTTCACCTGGGCAAGGTGTTCGGTGCGCGTGCGATGGACTCAATAGGGGGGATAGAGGAGGAACTCGCCCTGACGGACGGCGAGGCTGGCAAGCTCCATCTTCTGGTCTCGAGCAGAAATGACGCCAGGGAAACCGAGCATCTGGCATGTCACGTTTGGAACGAGAGGGGGACGCTTCCCCCCGGGTCGATCGTTGAGGCTGGGGATGGCGTGGACGTCGTGTCGCCCGAGCTCTGTCTTGTCCAGCTCGCACCATTTGTGACCAGGCTTCAGCTGTTTCGTGCGGTAACGGACCTGTGCGCGCGGTACTGCCTCCGCTATGACGATAGGATGACGCTCGTACAGCGCGACCCCGTCACCTCGCTGGAGAAGATAGCCTCTCTTCTTAAGCAGATTCCCGGTACTATGGGGACAAAGCCGGTCAGGTCTGCGCTTAACTGGTGCCTCGAGGGTTCGAGGTCGCCGCGCGAGACCACGATGAACCTGTTTCTGCACCTTCCTTCACGACTGGGTGGCAAACAGCTCCCTCGCTTTCACCCCAACATGCGAATTGATCTCGAGGGCGGTGCGGCGCTCCTTACCAAGAGGAGCTACCTGGAGGGTGATGCGGTGTGGCTGGACGACCAGGCAAGGCCGCGGTGTGTCGTCGAGTACAACAGTGACGAGTGGCACGACACCGAGGAGGCCATGGAGTTTGACTTCGAGAAGATCACCGCGCTCGAGTCGATGGGGATAACGGTCATTCCGATATCGACGAGACAGTTCAACTCATATGATGTCCTGGACGAGGCGGTTAAGACGATAAGGGAGGCGCTTGGTCCGGGCCGGTCCCCACGAAGGGGTAAGGGGCCCAGGTCAGGCACGGTCGACATGAGGTGCGCGTCGACGCATGCCGAGCTTCTTGCCGAGGAACGTAGGCAGAGGGGGCTGCCCTCGCTTGCAACGACCGCGCGCTGGAGATTTGTCCTTTCCCGGATGTGACTGCCGCCCCTCGTCGAAGCCATGGACCCTCTGGCGAAGGCTCGCGGCGGTCCTGCCCGAGACAACGGATAATGGGGCCAAGGCACAGGCACACGAGGGAAGGAGCCTCCCATGCTTCACGAGATCAAGTTCGCGTCGAGCAACGGTCGTGACGAGGTCACCGGCTGGATCTACGTCCCGGCCTGCGTGCCCACGGGCGTGGTGCAGCTGGTCCATGGTTTCGGCGAGCATTCGCGCAGGTACTTTCACATGATCGTCGCCCTCATGGACGCCGGCTTCATCGTGGCGGCCGACGACCACGTGGGCCATGGCGCCACGGCGATCGCCAACGACACCTGGGGCGACTGGGGCGACGCCGGCCCGCACACCATGATGGAGGACGAGAAGCTCTTCCATGACTGCGTTGTCGAGAAGTACCCCGACCTGCCGTACTTCATGTTTGGCCACTCCATGGGCTCCATGATCGCGCGCGACTTCTCGGCCAAGTACGGCGACCTGTTGGCAGGCGCCATCTACTGCGGGACCACGGGCGTCTTCGAGGCCACGGCCGAGGCGCGCAAGATGGCCGACGACCTCGTCCAGGCCGGCAAGGCCCACGAGAGCGACCCGGCCGTCACCGCCAAGCTCTTCGGCTGGATGTTCGCCCGCTGCGAGGAGGGCGTCACGCTGGGCAACGAGTGGATCTGCCACGACCCCTGCGTCCAGAAGGACCACGCCGAGGACCCGTTCGACGCGTTCACGCACCCCACGCACAACATCAGCATGCGTGACTTCATCGACATGATGCTGTGCATCGAGGGCACCGAGTGGGCCGAGAAGGTGCCCACGGGCCTGCCCATCCTGCTCATCGCCGGCGACCAGGACCCCGTGGGCAACTACGGCGAGGGCGTCTACCAGTGTGCCAACTGGCTGCACGAGACCGGCCATGACGTCACCACGCAGCTGTGGAGCGGCTACCGCCACGAGATCCACAACTACGACGACATCAAGTTCGACGTAGAGGAGACCCTCATCGAGTGGCTCGAGCTGCAGGTGTAGGGAAGGGCGACAGAGCACGTGCCTGGGGGCCGCCGGCGGGGTGTCGGCGGCCCTCCTTGCTCATTTCCCGAAGAATGCCGAGAAGGGGCCTCGTCGCGTTGGGCATCAGTACAATGGCAACTTGTCTGACTCGACCATGACCGCGTGCGGAGGTGCCTTGGCACAGGAATCCACCATGAGAACCTCGCCCTTCCTCGAGGGCGTGCGGGATGGCATCCCCATCGCGCTCGGCTACTTCGCCGTAGCTTTCTCGCTGGGTATCGCGGCGCGCAACGCCGGCCTCGACGCGCTCCAGGCCTTCGTGGCGAGTGCCATGAACCTGGCCAGCGCCGGCGAGTACGCGGGCTTCTCTGCCATCGCCGCCAGTGCGAGCTACCTGGAGGTGGCCTTCGTCACGCTGGTCACCAACGCGCGCTACTTCCTCATGGGTGCCTCGCTGGCGCAGCGCTTCGACCCGGACGAGTCCACGCTCAACCGCATCGGCGTGGGCTACGGCATCACCGACGAGATCTTTGGCATCGCCATCGCGCGTCCCGCGCCCCTGGTGCCGGCTTATTCCTACGGCGCCATCGCCATCGCCATGCCCGCCTGGGCAACCGGCACGTCATTGGGCGTGATTGCCGGCAATGCCCTGCCCGCCAACGTGGTGGCGGCGCTGTCGGTGTCGCTCTTCGGCATGTTCCTGGCCATCATCATGCCCGAGGCCCGCAAGAGCCGCGTGGTGCTCGCCTGCGTGATAGCGGGCTTTGTGAGCAGCTACGCCTTTGGCGTGCTGGTGCCCCTCACGGCAGCCTGGACGCCGGGCACGCGCACCATCGTCCTCACCGTCGTGATCGCGGGCATCGCCGCCCTCGTGGCGCCCGTGCCCGATGACGACGCCCCAGCGGGGGAGGAGGCCACGGATGCCCGATAGGATCTGGGCCTCGATCTTCGTCATGGCCGCCGTCACCATTGCCATCCGCGTGACGCCGGTGACCTTCATGCGCAAGCCGGTGGAGAACCGCTTCGTGCGGTCGTTCCTCACCTACGTGCCCTACGTCACGCTTGCCGTCATGACCTTCCCGGCCATCGTGGACTCGGCGGGCACGCCCCTTGCCGGCGCCGTGGCGCTCGTGGTGGGCATCGTCATCGCGTGGTTTGGGGCGGGGCTTCCCGTGGTGGCCGCGGTCTGCTCGGTCGTTGCCTTCCTGCTGGCCCTGCTCTAGGCTTCAAGACGGACAACAACTCCAAGGAAGGGAGTTCGCACATGATCAGAGAGCTCGTTCGTGATGAGGCCATCCTCTCCACGCCCTGCGAGAAGGCCACGGCAGACGACGCTGAGCTGGCGCAGGACCTCATTGACACCGTCCGCTCGCTCGACGACGGCGCCTGCCTGGCCGCCAACCAGCTTGGCGTGACCAAGGCCATGTTCGTCTACCTGGACGACGACGGCGAGGCCCACGTCATGCTCAACCCGCGCATCCTCATGGGCCTTGGCGCCTCGCGGGTGCAGGAGGGCTGCCTCACGCGCGACGAGATCGTCACCGTGCGCCGCTTCTCCAAGATCAAGGTGTCCTACGACGAGCTGGTCGACGGTGCGCTCAAGCCGCGCAAGCGCGACTTCACCGGATGGGTGGCGCAGATGATCCAGCATATGGTCGACCACTGCGCGGGCAAGCTGGTCTGACGGCCGTTCCCTTGGCGCTTGCCGGCCCATCGGCCGCAGGAGGGTGACGGCTTGGCGGAGGGCCGCGGCGCACCGCAGGCCTGCGGGCTAGCGCTCTCGGCAGATCAGCCAGCAGCGGTGGACCTTGGGCGTGCGCCCGAAGTCATGGGGGATGGTCTGAGGCGTGACCTCCCTGGCGACAAGGCCGGGGATGTCCGGGGTCTCGGCACGGGACCCGCCCACGAGCACCAGCGTGCCCTGGTCGCCGAGAAGCGCGGACAGCCCCGCCAGCCGCTCGTCGGTCAGTGCGGCGACGTCGGCATAGATGAGGTCGTAGCTTGCCTTGGGCGGCACGGAGCGCTCGAGGCGGTGCTGCTTTCCCGTGAAGCCGTTGGCCGCGAGGTTGCGCCGGGCCCAGTCGAGGTAGGAGGACGCTGAGTCCACGGTCGTGGTGCCCGTGGCGCCGCCCGCCGCGGCGACGGCGGCCGGGATGCCGGCGTAGGAGCCCAGCGAGAGGAAGCGCGCCCCCTGGGCCCGCTCGCGCAGCAGCTCGCGAACCGGCCGCAGGTCGAGGGGCATGCCGGTGTCGCGCTTGGCGGCCAGGTTGACCTCGAAGGAGAGCCCTGACTCCTGGGCGTAGACGATGTGGGCGTCGCCCCCCGGCACCACGACGTTTCCCCGGTCGACGTCGAGGACGGCGGAGACCAGCGCCAGCGCGTCGGCGAGGCGCCTGGCCGCGCGGTCGGCGTCGATCGTCGCCGGAGCGGGGCGCTCCTCGACGCGCACGTGGCGCGCGCCCGTGCTGGCGTCGACGAAGAGGTCGACCGAAACCGCGTAGTCGGGCAGGTCAGCATCGTAGATGCGATAGCAGCTCACGGCCGCGCGACGCGCCCACTTGGCACGCTCCTTCGCGACCTTGCGCAGGCGCGAGGCAAACTGCTCGCTGGTGCGCTCGGCCACGGCGACGCTGCGCTGCGTGCCGGCCAGCGACACGAGGCTCACCTCGCATGCGTTCACCGCGATGGCGTCATAGAGGCGCACGCACGCCTCGATGGGACCGTTGAAGCAGGGCAGGGTCTGGCTTGCGGCCATCCCGAGGGCGGTGTCGATGCCGGCGTCGGGCGTGATGGCCACGAGGCGCCACCCATCTGGCAGGCCACCAATCCCCGCCGCCAGGGCGGCGTAGGTCTCAGGCAGCTGGGAGGCGTCCTGGAGGCGCAGGCCATAGGGCGGGTTGGTGGCGACAAGGCCCAGAGGGGGCATTGCCCCGCAGGACGCCTCGAGGCGCGCCTGCAGCGTCGAGGCGTCGGCGACCTCGAGGCGGATCAGGTCGGCGACGCCGGCGCGGCTCGCGTTGGAGCGGGCGATCTCCACGGCACGCGGGTCGAGGTCGCCCGCAAGGATGGCGTTGCCGCATCGGGCACGTCCGGCCTCGGCACGTCGCCTGGCCTCGGCCGTCAGCTCCTCCCACGTGCGCTCGTCGTGCTGAGCCCAGCCCTCGAAGCCCCAGCGCGTCCGCAGGATGCCCGGTGCGACGTCGGCCGCGATGAGGGCGGCCTCGATGGCGAGGGTGCCCGAGCCGCACAGGGGGTCGGCAAGGGCCGCGCCCGCATGCGCCAGGGTTTCCCATCCCGCGGCGAGCAGCATGCCTGCCGCGAGGGTCTCCTTGAGCGGGGCCTCGGTCTGGACGCCCTGCTCGCGGTAGCCGCGGCGATGCAGCGACGGGCCCGAGAGGTTGAGGTAGAGGGTGGCATGGCTCTTGTGCAGCGACACGTCCACGGAGAGGTCGGGGTCGTGCGCGTCGACGCCCGGCCGCTCTCCGCGCACCTGACGCAGCCGGTCGCAGAGGGCGTCCTTGACCTTGAGGGCGGTGAACTGCGTGTTGCGCAGGCTGGGATTGGTGCCGTGGGCCTGCACGGAGATGGTCGCCCCGGCCGGCACGTGCCTCTCCCAGGGAAGGCGCACCACGCCCGCGTAGAGCGCGTCGGCGTCACGGGCGTCCAGGCGCGCCAGGACCAGCTGGACGCGAGTGGCGACGCGGCTCCACAGGCAGGCCCGGTAGGCGTCGGCGAGGTTGCCGAAGAGGGCCACCCCTCCCTTGAGGGGGCGGACCCGCCGCAGGCCGAGCCCCTTGAGCTCGCGCGCGAGGACTGCCTCGAAGCCTGCCGCGCAGCGCGCGAAGAGCTCGAGGTCGCAGCCGTCGTTGCCGTTGTGGCGTCTCGTTTTCATGGGGCGCGCGGCGGGTGACGGGCCGGTCCTAGTGACGGAAGGTGATCGTACCGGTGGCGGGGTCCATGTCGTCGACGATGGCGAGCGACTCGAGGTGGTAGCCGCGCTCGCGGATCTTGGCGCCGCCCGGCTGGAAGCCCTTCTCGACCGCGATGCCGATGCCCTCGACGGTGGCGCCCGCCTGCTCGCAGATGTCGAGCAGGCCCTCGAGCGCGCAGCCGTTGGCCAGGAAGTCGTCGACGATCAGGACGTGGTCGTCGGGACCCAGGAAGCGGCGCGACATGACCACGTCGTAGACGCGCTTGTGCGTGAACGAGGTGATCTTGCAGGTGTACATCTCGCCGTCGATGTTGATGGTCTGCGACTTCTTCGCAAAGACGACGGGCACGCCAAAGTGACGCGCCGCCTCGATGGCGATCGCGATGCCCGACGCCTCGATGGTGATGACCTTGTTGATGGGCTGCCCCGCGAACAGGCGCTTGAACTCGGCGCCCAGCTGGTCGAGGAGCGTGGAGTCGATCTGGTGGTTGAGGAAGCTGTCGACCTTGAGGACGCCACCCTCCTTGACCACGCCGTCCTTCATGATGCGCTGTTCAAGCAGTTCCATGTGTCACACCCTTGGGTCGAGGCTGTAAAGGGCCGCACCTGCGGCCTTCACAATACTATCAGTTTTGGCCGTAAGGAGGATGTTGGCAGGTGTCCCCGCGTGCGGGTGCCTGAGTTAGAAGTGGTATACACTCCATTCGGTCAGATTACGTCCGAATGGAGTATCAGCATGGCAGACAAGGTCCCGGGCACGCTCTCCGGGCTGGAGATTGGTGACACCGCGGTCGTGACCGAGGTGGGTGGCGAGGGCGCGCTGCGCCAGCACTTCCTCGACATGGGGGTCATTCCCGGCGCGCGCATGACGCTGGTGAAGTACGCCCCGCTGGGCGACCCCATGGAGTTCCTCGTCCACGGCTACGCGCTCACGCTGCGCGTCGACGAGGCGAGCCGCATCGCCTGCGAGCCCGCGCAGCCGCGCGACCACCGCGAGCCCGTCGTGCCGGCCGTCGCGACCGAGCACCCCGGCCTAGGCGAGGGCGGCCGCTTCCACGTCAAGGCCACCGAGCACCCCCTGCCCGAGGGGACGACGCTTACCTTCGCCCTCGCCGGCAACCAGAACTGCGGCAAGACCA
>SUUD01000167.1 GCA_015062715.1 Olsenella sp.
CGACGCAAGGACCGTCCCCGTAGCAGGTTGACCTGCCAGAAGGACCGTCCCTCTGGCAGAGACGAGCGAGGGGCCGCCCCCGACGTCGGAACGGCCCCTCGAGGGGTTGCATGGGGATGGCGACGCCCTCCTAGCCGTCGGAGTCCTTGTCCTTGGACTCCTTGTCGTCCGGCGTGGCCTGGATCTCGTAGTAGGGCATGTCGGTCTGCTCGTCCCAGTAGGCCGTGAGCAGGTCCTGGTCGTTGAAGTCCATCGAGACGTAGTGGGTGTCGGTGGAGGTCACGCCGGCGTAGTCACCGCCCAAAGGCGACCAGTCCCAGCGCACCGTGACCGCCGCCACGACGTGCCCGTCGGTGGTGGCCTCGATGCCGTCGACCTGGACGATGGATCGCGGCAGCGCCGCCATGCCCTCGGGCACGCCCTCGGGAAGCTTCATCCAGTGCTTGGCGATGCCGTACCAGAGCTGGTAGTTGGTCGCCGTGTTGGCCGTGGTCTCGCCCGAGACGCGCATGTTCGGGTCGACGTAGGACCTGAGGGCGGCCCCGATGGGCGAGTCGGCGCTGGAGGGGTCGGCGCAGTCGAAGACCGCGCTGAGGATGCCCTCGGCCGCCTTCTTGAGACGCTCGATGCGGGCGCGGTTGACCGTGATCTCGACGGTGTCGCCCTTGTGGACCGCGGTGCCCGGCGCGGGGTTGACAGCGGTGACCTTGCCGTCGGTGGAGGTGTCGGAGACCTCGACGTAGGTGACCTTGACCTCGAGCCCGATGTCCGTGAGCTTGGTGCGCGCCATGGACTCGTCGAGCCCCACGACCTCGGGCACGGTGCGCGGCGCGGCGACGTGTAGGGTCACGAGCGCCTCGGAGGAGAGCGCCGTGCCCACGGGGGACGTCGACGACAGGACCGTGCCCGCCGCCTCGTCGGAGACCTCATCCACGAACTCGCAGGGAATGCCCTCTGCGTCCATCAGGGCCTGGGCCTCCTCGCGCGTCTTGCCCACCACGTCGGGCATGGTGCGCTGCTCGGAGACGAAGAGCTTGATCCGGGTGCCCTCGGCCACGCGGTCGCCGGGCGCCGGGCTCTGCTCGAGAACGAGGCCGGGCTGGCCGTCGTCCTTGCGGGTCTCGACCGTGGTCGTGAAGCCGGAGGCCGCGAGCTCCTCGGTGGCGCGCTCCACGCGCATGCCCACGACGTCGGGGATGGATCGCCCGCCCCACATCTCGTTCTCGTACAGGACGAACGAGACGAGCGCCGCGGCGATGCCGACGAGCAGGATGGCCACGAAGGCTCGGGCGATGTTGCCCCCGCCCGAGCGCCGGGGAATGTCAGGCTGCTGGGCGGCGTAGCTCGACGCGACCCGGCGCGCCTCGCGCGCGCTCCTGCGCGTGTCGGCGCCCGCCGCCAGGTTTGCCCCGCAGTGGGGACAGCAGGCGGGGAGCATCCCGTCGCCAAGCTCTTTGCGGCACTTGGGACAACGCATGGGGACCTACTTCGCGACGATGTTGACGAGGCGCCCGGGGACGACGATGACCTTGGCCACCTGCTTGCCGGCGATCTGGTCGGCGACCGCCTCGAGGGCGGCAGCCTCGAGGGCGTCCTTGGAGGCGTCGGCGGGCACGTTGATGCGGGCGCGGAGCTTGCCCAGCACCTGCACGGCGATCTCGACGGTCGCGGCCTTGGCGGCCTGCTCGTCGAACGTCGGCCACGGCTCGTCGTAGACCGAGCCCGCAAGGCCCAGGGCGGCGTGGTACAGCTCCTCGCCCCAGTGCGGGCAGATGGGGCTGAGCATGGCCACGATGCCGCGGGCGACCATGTGGCACAGGGCCGGGTCGCGCCGGTCGGCGGGCACGTCGACGAGGTACTTGCTCGCGTCGTTCACCAGCTCCATGACGGCCGAGATGGCGGTGTTGAACTGGCCGCGGTCGAAGTCGGCCGTGCAGCGCAGGCCCATCTCGTTGAGGCGGCGGAAGAGCTCGCCGCCGGCGGCGTCGAGCTTGGAGGCATCGAGGGCGGCGTCCTTGTCGGCCGTCTCGGCGAGGCCCCAGACGGTGCGCCAGGCGCGCTTGATGAAGCGGTTGGCGCCGGCCACGACCTCCTCGTCCCAGTTGAAGTCCTTCTCGGACGGGGCGATGAACAGGATGGCCAGGCGCATGGTGTCGGCGCCGTACGGGCCGATGACGCTCGAGGGCGGCACGACGTTGCCCTTCGACTTGGACATGGTGTCGCCGCTGGCGTCCTTGACCATGCCCTGGCAGAGCAGGTTGACGAAGGGCTCGTCGAGGTCGATCATGCCCAGGTCGCGCATGACCTTGGTCCAGAAGCGCGAGTAGAGCAGGTGCAGGATGGCGTGCTCGATGCCGCCGATGTAGTTGTCGACACCCATCCAGTGGTCGACGGCCTCCTTGGAGAAGGGAAGCTGGTCGTTGTGGGGGTCGCAGTAGCGCAGGTAGTACCAGCTGGAGCACGTGAAGGTGTCCATGGTGTCGGTGATGCGCTTGGCGGGCTTGCCGCACTTGGGGCAGGTGGTCTCGTAGAAGGGCGCGTACTCGGCGAGCGTCTCGCCGGCACCCAGGTCGAGGTCCTCGGGCAGGCGCACGGGCAGGTCCTCGTAGGGCACGGGGACGTCGCCGCAGCAGTCGCAGTGGATCATGGGGATGGGGTTGCCCCAGTAGCGCTGGCGAGAGATGAGCCAGTCGCGCAGGCGGAACTGGACCTTGGGACGGCCGATGCCACGCTCGCCAAGCCAGGCGGTGATGGCGTCGACGGCCGGGCTGTGCTTGCCGCCCAGCATGCCGGTGAAGGGGCCGGACTGGATGAGGTAGCCCTCGGCGGCCATGGCGTGATCCCAGTCGACGTTGGTGACGACCATGTCCTGCTCGTCCTTGAGCCGCTCGTAGAGCGGGTCGTCCTTCTGGGCGATGATGGGCGGGATGGGCAGGCCGTACTTGCGGGCGAACTCGAAGTCGCGCTGGTCGCCGCAGGGCACGCCCATGACGGCGCCGGTGCCGTAGTCCAGGAGGATGTAGTCGGCCACCCAGATGGGCAGCTGCTTCCCGGTGATGGGGTTGATCACGTAGCGGCCGGTGAAGACGCCGTGCTTCTCACGCTCGGAGCCCTGGCGCTCGACCGACGAGACCTGCTCGACGCTCTTCTTGAGCTCGAGGTAGGCGGCCTCGTGCTCGGTGCCGGCAACGAGCTCGGCGGCAAGCGGGCTCTCGGGCGGCAGCAGGAAGAACGAGGTGCCAAAGAGGGTGTCCGGGCGGGTGGTGAAGACGGTGATCAGGCGGTCGGTGGGCGTGACGCCGTCCAGGTCGGCCAGGGCGAAGTCGATCTCGGCGCCCTCGGAGCGGCCGATCCAGTTGCGCTGCTGGGCCTTGACGTTCTCGGGCCAGCCGGTGAGCTGGTCGAGGTCGTCGAGCAGCTCCTGGGCGTAGTCGGTGATCTTGAGGTACCACTGTGAGAGCTCGCGCTTCTCGGGGACCGACCCGCACCGCCAGCACTTGCCGTCGACGACCTGCTCGTTGGCCAGCACCGTGTTGCAGCTCGGGCACCAGTTGACGGGAGAGGTGGCACGGTAGGCCAGGCCCTTCTCCCACATCTTGAGGAAGGCCCACTGGCCCCACTTGTAGTACTCGGGGTCGCAGGTGCGCACCAGGCGGTCGTAGTCGTAGCTGAAGCCCATGCGCTTCATGGTGGCGATGGCTTGGTCCATGTTCTTGTAGGTCCAGGCGCCGGCCTGGGTGTTGTGCTTGATGGCCGCGTTCTCGGCGGGCAGGCCAAACGCGTCGAAGCCCATGGGGTGCAGGACCTCGAAGCCGCGCATGCGGGCCTGGCGCGCCATGGCGTCGCCGATGGTGTAGTTGCGTGCGTGGCCCATGTGCAGGTCGCCCGAGGGATACGGGAACATCTCGAGGACGTACTTCTTGGGGCGGTCGGAGTCGTCGCGGGCACGGAAGGTCTGCTCGTCCTCCCACACCTTCTGCCACTTGGTCTCTATCGCCTCGGCGTCGTATGCCGGGATGGTGCTCTGGTCAGCCACGTGTAGCTCCCTTCAGGTTGCCTAACCGTTCTATTTTAACCAAACGCGGATTCTACGTCGTGCGGGAACGCCCGGCCATGCCCCAGCGCCGCCATGGAGTATGCCCACGAGCGCTTTGGGGTCGAGATGGAGCGTCGAGACGTCGTCTGCACCTGGTCGGGAGAGAACAACCAGTGCATGGGCGCACGGTGTCCCTTCTCCTTAGCGAATGCGTCACACTGACAAGCGCCGCTCCCAACGCCATGGCCGGCTTACCCTTTGGTATCAGTTTGTATAAAAGACCTGAATAATAATTGGTTTATGACGCTAATCTTATGAGCTGCACTGAACGGCGAGGATGGGGAACGCACAGTATCTAGCCAAAGCACGACAACCACCAACCGACCACCAGCGAGCACGTCGGGAAACGCCATGAGCAGAGCAAAGTACTCAGAAGAGGCACGAAACGCCATTATGGCCAGCTTCGTCAAGGCGACCAAGGACCTCATTGCCTCCGAGGGCATGGACGCCGTCTCCATTCGCCGCGTGTCTGCGGCCGCAGGCTACAGCTCGGCCACCCTCTACCTCTACTTTGACGACATCAACGAGCTCGTCACCATGTCGCTCATCTCCAGCCTCGACGCCTATATCCGCGACATCATCGAGACGACGCCCGACGACGAGACCCCTCGTGCCGAGTACCTGCGGACCTGGCAGATCTCCTGCAGGCACGCATTCGCAGACCCCGCGACGTACCTCGACCTCTTCTACGGCCCCCGAAGCCGCGACCTCGACGTCATCGCGCAGAAGTACTACGAGCTGTTCCCCGAGGAGCTGGGACAAGCCAACAAGCGCATGCTGAACATGCTCGCAGGCGGCTCGCTCAGCAGGCGAAACTATGCGGTTCTCGATTCCTTTGCCGGCGAGTTGGGACTCTCTGAGGGTGAGGCCAAGCTCGCCAACGACCTGACCATTGCCTACTTCCGCTCTTTCCTCGAGCAGGT
>SUUD01000168.1 GCA_015062715.1 Olsenella sp.
CGGCTTCTACGCCGTCTCCGGCGATGCCGACGACTGGACTCACGACACGACGCTCATCGTCTACAACGGCGAGGACCACCTCCCACAGGCGGCGGCCGTCAACGAGTCGCTCGGTGGCGAGATGCAGGTCATCCCGAACGACGGCTCGTACACCTACGACTACGACATCGTCGTCATCCTGGGACAGGACGCCGGCTAACGCCGACCGCACCCGTTACGCGGACGCCCGGCCTCCTGCGAGACCGGGCGTCTTTCTTTGCCGAAGATGGACGGCTCTACACGTTGAAGCGGAAGTGCATGACGTCGCCGTCCTGGACGACGTACTCCTTGCCCTCGATGCGCAGCTTGCCGGCGGCCTTGCAGCCCTGCTCGCCGCCAAGCGCGACGTAGTCCTCGTAGCTCGCGACCTCGGCCTTGATGAAGCCGCGCTCGAAGTCGGAGTGGATGACGCCGGCTGCCTGGGGCGCCTTGGCGCCGACGGGGATGGTCCAGGCCTTGACCTCCATCTCGCCGGCGGTGAAGTAACTCTGCAGGCCGAGCAGCTTGTAGGCCGCCTGGGCCAGCACCTCCAGGCCGCTGCGCTCGAGGCCCAGGTCGGCCAGGTACTCGGCGGCCTCCTCGGGGTCGAGCTCTGCGATTTCGGCCTCGATCTTGGCGCTGATGGGCACGACCTCGGCGCCGTTGATAGGCGGCAGCTCCTCGCCCAGGGCATCCTCGTCGACGTTGGCCACATAGAGGATGGGCTTCATGGTGAGCAGGAACAGGTCGTGGGCGGCAGCGCGCTCCTCGTCGGTCATGTCGAGGTCCGCCGCGCGGTTTCCCTCGTTGAGCCAGGCCTCGAGGCGCTTGGCCACCTCGAGCTTGGGGAGGTTGGCCTTGTCGCGGCGGGCCTCCTTCTCGAGCTTGGGGATGGACTTCTCGAGGGTGCCCAGGTCGGCCAGGACCAGCTCGGTCTGGATGGTGTCCATGTCGCTCGCCGGGTCGTGGCTGCTCTCGTGGCGGATGACGTCGGGGTCGGAGAAGTGGCGCACGACCTCGCAGATGGCGTCGGTCTCGCGGATGTTGGCCAGGAACTGGTTGCCCAGGCCCTCGCCCTCGCTCGCGCCCTTGACCAGGCCGGCGATGTCGACGAACTCCACCGTCGCGGGCACGATGCGGCCCGGGTGGACGATGTCGGCGAGCACCTGCAGGCGCGCGTCGGGGACGTCGACGATGCCGACGTTGGGGTCGATGGTGGCAAACGGGTAGTTCGCCGCGAGGCCGCCCTTCTTGGTGAGGGCGGTGAAGAGGGTGGACTTGCCCACGTTGGGAAGACCCACGATGCCAATGGAGAGTGCCAACTCGTGCTCCTTGCCGTATTCCGTCAGTGTCCGTCAGCGCAGGCCGCGCTACTTGTCGTCCTGGTCCAGCTGCTCGAGGGCCTTCGCGGCCTTGCTCAGCTTGGCCCGTCCCTCGGCCTTGAGGCGTTCGAGGTCGGCCTTCTGCCTCTTGAGCGCCTCCTCGCGGCGCTCGGCGTCCGGGTCGGGCACGATGAGCAGCTCGGGGTCCACGCGCTTGAGCTTGAGGGCCTTCTCGCGGCAGACCGCCACACAGGCGCCGCAGCTCACGCAATAGGTCGGCTCGACCGAGAAGCGCCCCGCGTCGTCCAGCTCGATGGTGTGCGTGGGACAGGCCTTGGCGCACTCGCCGCACATCGTGCACCTGCTCGAGTCGCATACCGGCGCCTTGACCTTGACGCGCTCGGCGAGGCGCGGGTGGCTCTGGAAGGTCGAGAGCTCCAGCGAGCGCTTCTGCGTGAGCAGGCGACGCTTGTGCTGGTTGGTGGTCGAGCCGCAGGCCTGCTCGAGCGTCTTCTGGAGCTGGTTGATCTGCCTGGTGTGCTCCTCGAGGCGCTTGGCGATGGCGCGGGCGCTCGCCAGGGCGGGGTTGGAGATGGCCAGCGCCTGCTGGCCCGAGCGCACGAGGCTCTCCATGAACTCGCGCCGCTCGAACGAGCGCTTCTTCTTGCGGCTCATCTGGCCCTCGTCGCACTCGAGGCCCACCGAGCGGGTGGTGAGCTCCTCGGCACGGGCGATCTGGTCGACGTAGACCCCCTCGCCGGTCTTGGTGCGACAGCGGTCGCAGATGCCCAGCGGCAGGTAGACGCTCACGTTCCGGTAGTCGGAGAGGACCGAGAACCACACCGCGGTGGGAATGCAGCCCACGCAGGGGAAGACGACCTCGTTGTCGAGGGGGTTGCGACCGAGCGCGCGCGTGCAGGTGACGTAGCAGGTCTCGTGCGAGGCGGCCGCCTTGACGATGCGGTCGTACATCTTGCGCGGGGTGTTGTGGCCGTCGGTCATGGCGTCGGTGGGGCACACCGAGACGCACAGGCCGCACTTGCGGCAGTTCGAGGCGACCTTGATCGTGCCGTCCTTGATGGTGATAGCACCGACCGGACAGACGTCAAGGCAGGCGGAACAGACCTTCGGGTCCTTCGAGCTGCAGCGCGAGCAAGACGAGGCGTTGCCGCGGGCGGTGAACTTGAACTGGCTCGGGTCCCAGGGCTTCTCGGGCTCGGCCTCCGTGGTGAGGGCGGTGGCAAGGTTGCCCAGCGGGTTTGACACCGCCTTCCAGTCCTTCTGGATCTCGATTATCTCGTCGAGAAAGTCTCGCTCGTTCGCCACTCGTCCTCCTTCTCCGAACAGCTGGCAACCTTGTATTGTAGCGCTCTCGTCTAGCTGTCAGATTCTGGGCCGGCGCGATTGCCGATCCTTAGCGAGCATTCCGCAGAAGGGCCGGACACCATGTGGTGTCCGGCCCTTTGAGGACGTGAGCGTGGATTGGCAATCGCGCCTTGCTAATCCTTAGTACATGCCGCCGCCCTGGCCGCCGGCAGCGGCGGCCCTGGAGATGGCGTCCTCGATGGAGGTGTCCTTGGGGACGTCGGAGACGGTGGCCTCGGTGATGAGGATGAGCGCGGCGACGGACGCGGCGTTCTGCAGCGTGACGCGGGTGACCTTGGCGGGGTCGAGGACGCCCATCTCGATCATGTCGCCCCACTCGCCGGAGGCGGAGTCGAGACCCTGGCCCTCGGGGAGCTCGCGGATCTTCTCGACGACGACCGAGCCCTCGTAGCCGGCGTTGTTGGCGATGGTGCGGACGGGGGCCTCGAGGGCCTTGCGGATGATGTCGACGCCGATCTTCTCGTCGGCATCGGCGGGCTCGACGGCGTCGAGCGCGGAGGCAGCCTCGATGAAGGCGACGCCGCCGCCGGCGACGATGCCCTCCTCGACCGCGGCGCGGGTGGCCTGCAGGGCGTCCTCGATGCGGTGCTTGATCTCCTTCAGCTCGACCTCGGTGGCCGCGCCGACCTTGATGATGGCGACGCCGCCGGAGAGCTTGGCCAGGCGCTCCTGGAGCTTCTCGCGGTCGAAGTCGGAGTCGGTGCGCTCGATCTCGGCCTTGATGGCGGCGACGCGGTCGGCGATGGCCTCCTTGGAGCCGGCACCGTCGACGATGGTGGTGTTGTCCTTGGTGACCTTGACGCTCTTGGCACGGCCGAGCATCTCGGCGGTGATGTCGGCGAGGTTGATGCCGAGCTCCTTCATGGCGACCTGGCCGCCGGTCAGGACGGCGATGTCCTCGAGCATGCGCTTGCGGCGATCGCCGTAGCCGGGGGCCTTGACGGCGCAGACGTTGAGGGTGCCGCGCAGGCGGTTGAGGATGAGGGAGGCCAGGGCCTCGCCGTCGACGTCCTCGGCCACGATGAGCAGCGGCGAGCCGTCCTTGGCGACGGCCTCGAGGATCGGGAAGATGTCCTGGATGTTGGAGATCTTCTGGTCGGTCATGAGGATGTAGGGGTTCTGGAGCTCGGCCGACATGGACTCGGACTCGGTCGCGAAGTACGGCGAGATGTAGCCCTTGTCGAACTGCATGCCCTCGACGGTGTCGATGTCCATGCCGAAGGTCTGGGACTCCTCGACGGTGATGACGCCGTCCTTGCCCACGACCTCCATGGCGTCGGAGATCTTGCGGCCGATCTCGGGGTCGCCGGCGGAGATGGTGCCGACCGAGGCAATCTGCTCCTTGGTGGAGACCTCCTTGGCAGCCTGGCCGACCTTGGCGACGACGGCGCCGACGGCCTTGTCGATG
The DNA here is from genome assembly GCA_015062715.1 of Olsenella sp. Taxonomy (GTDB): domain Bacteria; phylum Actinomycetota; class Coriobacteriia; order Coriobacteriales; family Atopobiaceae; genus SIG37. Next base: position 4,135 of record SUUD01000168.1, read on the forward strand.
CCGCGACGGATGGCGATGGGGTTGGCGCCGGCGGCCACGTTGCGCAGGCCCTCGTTCACGATGACCTGGGCGAGCAGGGTGGCGGTGGTGGTGCCGTCACCGACGAGGTCGTTGGTCTTGGTGGCGACCTCCTTGACGAGCTGGGCGCCCATGTTCTCGATGGGGTCGGTGAGCTCGATCTCCTTGGCGACGGAGACGCCGTCGTTGGTGATCATGGGGGCGCCGTAGGAGCGCTCGAGGGCGACGTAGCGGCCCTTGGGGCCCATCGTGGTGGTGACGGCGTCGGCGAGGGTGTTGACGCCCTTGGCGAGCTTGGCGCGGGCGTCGGTGCCGAAGTTGATGTTCTTGGCCATGGTTGGTTGCCTCCGTTAGCTGGTAGTTAGTCCTCGATGATGGCGTAGATGTCGTCGGCGCGCAGGAGCAGGAAGTCCTCGCCGTCGAGCTTGACCTCATTGCCACCGAACTTGCCGTAGTAGACCTCGTCACCGACCTTGACGTCGAGGGCGATACGCTCGCCATCCTCGTTGAGCTTGCCGGGGCCGGCGGCGACGACGGTGCCGCGCTGCGGCTTCTCCTGGGCGCCGGACGAGATGTACAGGCCGGAGGAAGTCCTCTCCTCCTTGGGGGCGGGCTTCACGAGGACACGGTCAGCCAGCGGCTTGAGCTTCATAGGTATTACCTCCCTTTCGCGCCGTGGGGCGCTTAGCTGCGATGCGAGGGCATCGCCGTTATCCAACGGTTGGAATGGTACCCACCTTGCTCGAACTTAACAACTCGATGGCAAAAAATCTCACTTCTTCACACTTAGATTT
>SUUD01000169.1 GCA_015062715.1 Olsenella sp.
CGTGGCGTCGAGTTCGTCGCCATCAACACCGATGCCCAGGCGCTCGCCATCTCCGACGCCGACGTGAAGGTCCACATCGGCTCCGACATCACCAAGGGCCTCGGCGCCGGCGCCAACCCCGAGGTCGGCCGCCAGGCCGCCGACGAGAGCCGCGACGAGATCAAGCGCGCCCTGGCCGGCTCCGACATGGTCTTCATCACCGCGGGCGAGGGTGGCGGCACCGGCACCGGCGCCGCACCGGTCGTCGCCGAGATCGCCAAGAACGACGTGGGCGCCCTGACGGTCGCCGTCGTCACCAAGCCGTTCAGCTTCGAGGGCCGCAAGCGCGCCACCTCCGCCGCCGACGGCATCAAGGAGCTCTCCGAGGCGGTCGACACCCTCATCGTCATCCCCAACGACCGCCTGCTCACCATCTCCGAGAAGAAGACCACGATGCTCGAGGCCTTCCACATGGCCGACGACGTCCTGTCGCAGGGCACCCGCGGCATCACCGACCTCATCACCATCCCGGGCCTCATCAACCTCGACTTCGCCGACGTCTGCACCATCATGCGTGGCTCCGGCACGGCCATGATGGGCATCGGCTCCGCCTCCGGCGACAACCGCGCCATCGACGCCGCGCAGGAGGCCATCTCCAGCCGCCTGCTCGAGAACTCCATCGACGGTGCCACGCGCGTCCTGCTGTCCATCGCGGGCAACAAGGACCTCGGCATCCAGGAGATCAACGACGCCGCCGACCTCGTGGCGTCCAACGTCGACCCCGAGGCCACGATCATCTTCGGCACGGTCGTCGACGAGTCCCTCGGCGACGAGGTCCGCGTCACCGTCATCGCGACCGGCTTCGACGACCTCGGCTCCCAGACCTCGTTCCCCTCGCTCGACACCCGCTCGCGCCTGCCCAAGGTCGAGCCGCAGTCCCAGACCCCGAGCCGTCCGGCCTCCCGCCCCGCTCCCATGTCGTCGTCCTCTTCCGACTTCGACATCCCCGAGTTCCTGAGGCGCAGCCGTCAGTAGCATGACCGCCCCTGCCCTCACACGCATCACCGCGTCTGGCGTGACCCTGCTTGGCGACGAGCGTCGCCCGGGCGGGGTCACGCTCGCGTTCACCGAGCGCACGGGCGGCGTCTCGATGCCGCCGTACGCCTCGCTCAACCTCGGCTCGCGCTGCGGGGACGACCCGGCTGCCGTGGCCGAGAACCGCCGCCGCGCCCTGGGCGCCCTGGGCGCCGAGCGGCTCCTCGCCAACCTCGTGGAGCCGCGCCAGGTCCACGGCAGCGACGTCGTCGTGGTGCGCTCGTCCGAGCCGTCCGCGCTCGCCGCGGCCCGCGAGGAGGCGGCCCTGGGCCGCGACGCGGTGGTGTGCACCTGCGCGGACGTCCCGGTGCTGCTGTGCTTCGCCGACTGCGTGCCCATCGTGCTCGTGGCGGGGGGCGGCTTCGCGGTCGTGCACTCGGGCTGGCGCGGGACCATCGCGCGCATCGGCGCCAAGGCCCTCGGCGTGCTCTGCGCCGAGACCGGCGCCCGCCCGCAGGACGCCCTCGCCTACGTGGGGCCCCACATCCTCGGTGAGGACTACGAGGTCTCCCATGAGCTCTGCGGGCGCTTCGTGGCCGAGTTCGGCGACGGCGCGCGGGTGGGGGAGCGCAACCTCGACCTCGCCTTCTGCGTCGATGCGGCGCTGGCCGACGCGGGCGTGCCCCGCACCTCGATCGCCCACGCCGGCGTCTCCACGCCCCGGGCGACCGAGAGGTTCTATTCGTACCGCGCCGAGGCGGGCACCTGTGGCAGGCACGCCGCCCTGGCCTTCATGTGAGGAGCAGCACGTGGGACCTTCGTACGTGGACTTTCTGCGTGAGCGCCGCCTCGAGCTCGAGGCGCGCGTCGCCGACGCCTGCGCCCGCGCGGGGCGCGACGCCTCCGAGGTGGAGGTCGTCGCCGTCTCGAAGACGGTCGAGCCCGAGGGGCTGCTCGCCGCGATCGAGGCGGGCTACGGGCGCTTTGGCGAGAACCGCCCCCAGGAGCTCGTGCACAAGACGGCCGCGCTCGAGCAGGCGGGGCTTGCGGAATCTGTGCGCATGGACATGATCGGCAACCTCCAGCGCAACAAGATCAACCAGGTCCTGGGCCGCGCCCAGCTCATCCACTCCATCTCGAGCGCGCACCTCGCCGAGGGCGTCTCGTCGCGCGCCGAGGCCCGCGGCCTGCGCCAGCAGGTGCTGCTCGAGGTCAACGTGAGCGGCGAGGCCTCCAAGTCGGGCTTCTCGCCCGCCGACGCGACCCGCGCCTTCGAGGGCCTGCTCGCGTTGGGCGGGATCGAGGTGGTCGGCCTCATGACCATGGCGCCGGCGCACGACCCGGACGCCGCGCGGCGCACCTTCTGCGGCCTGCGCGAGCTGCGCGACGGCCTCGAGCGCCGGGGCGGGTGCCTGCCCGTGCTCTCCTGCGGCATGAGCGACGACTTTGAGCTGGCAGTGGAGGAGGGCTCCACCCTCGTGAGGCTGGGCAGGGTCGTCTTCGACCAAGGCTATACTCTGGACTAGCATTTTGGAATCGGGCGCGCCGCGGCGCGCAAACGGGAAGGGTTACATCCATGGGCATTCTCGACACCATCAGGGAACGACTCAACCTCGACGGCGACGGCTACTACGACGACGGCCCCTACGAGGACGACTACGAGGACGACGAGCCCGAGGAGCAGCACGGGCTCCTGGGCAACACCCCGCGTCCCGAGGCACAGAGCGTGTCGGTGCTGCCGCGTGGCGGCCAGTACACCCGCGAGACCTACGAGCCGCAGGCCGAGCCGCGCGGCTACACCCCCTCCTACACGTCCTCCTACGACGTGCAGGCCACGCGCCTGACCACCCCCAACGACGTGACGTACCTGGCAGGGCGCACCTCTGCCGGCACGCTGCAGCCCTACGTGCTGCGCCCCGTCTCCTACGACGACGCCCAGACGGTCGTGCGCCGCGTGCGCACCAACCAGCCCGTGGTGCTCTCGTTCAAGGCGACCAACGTCGAGACGGCCAAGCGCATCTTCGACTTCTGCGCCGGCCTGGCCATGGGCGTGGGCGGCAGCATCGAGGAGCTCGGCGACCGCTGCTTCGCCGTCCTGCCCGCGGGCGCCGAGATCTCGGACGCCGAGATGCAGAAGCTCGTCGACGCCGGCGTGCTCTCGAGGTAGCCATGGGAGCCGACGACACCATCACCATCGCGTTCATCGGCGCGGGCGCCATGGGCGGCGCGATCGCGCGCGGCCTCGTCGCCAGCGGCGCCGTCGAGGCGTCGCACGTGTGCGTCGCCGACCCCAGCGACGCCGCCCGCGAGGCGTTCACGGCCCTGGGCGGGCGCGCGTTCGCCGACGCCTATGACATGATCGACGAGGTCTCGCCAGACGTCGTCTTCATCGCCGTCAAGCCCCAGGTCCTGCCCAAGGTCATCCAGCCGGTCGCGGGACTTCTCGACGGACGCCTGGTCGTCTCTATCGCCGCGGGCGTCTCGCTTGCCACCCTCGCGCAGGTAGTGGGTCACGGCAGGCTCGTCCGCGTGATGCCCAACCTGCCCATGGCGCACCTCTCCGGCGCCGCCGCGGTGTGCGCCGGCCCCTCGGCCTCGCAGCGCGACGTCGACCTCGTGTGTGCCCTTCTGGGCAACCTCGGCGCCGCCAAGGTCATGCGCGAGGACCAGCTCGACGTCGAGGGCGCCGTCGTGGGCTGCGGGCCGGCCTACTTCGCCCTGTTCGTCGACGCGCTCACCCGCGCCGCCGTCAAGGAGGGCATGCCCGCCGCCGACGCCCGCGACATGGTGGTCGCGACCATGCTCGGCACCGCGCGCACGCTCGCCGAGGAGGGCGTGCACCCGCGCGCGTACATGGAGCGCGTGACCTCGCCCGGCGGCACCACCGCGGCCGCGCTCGAGGAGCTCGAGCCCTGCGTGATGGAGGGCGCCTACGCGGCCGTCGCCGCGGCGCTCGACCGCACGCGCGAGCTTGCCGAGACCTCGGGGAGGTGACGGCGGTGCCCATCAGCTACACCATCGCCCGCATGATCGTCTCGCTGATCGACTTCTACGAGCTGCTCATCGTCATCTGGTGCGTCATGTCGTGGATCCCCGCCAACGAGTACGGCATGGTCCAGGACGTCCGCGAGGTCCTGGGCAAGATCGTCTGCCCGTACCTCGACCTGTTCCGCAGGTTCATTCCTCCCATGGGCGGCGTGGACTTCTCACCGATCCTGGCGATCGTGGTGCTCAACTTTATCCAGCGCGGAGTTTATTACCTGCTGATCTAGGGAAGGCATGCGGTATACTGTAGGGTCAGGGGCACGTCCCTGCCCAACGGACGATGAAACGAAACACGAAAGGGAAGAGACATGGCTATCACACCGGCAGACATCGAACAACTCACGTTCTCGGCCCAGAAGCAGGGCTATAACACCGACGAGGTCGACGCGTTCCTCGAGCAGCTCACCGACGAGGTCGACGCCATGCTCACCAAGATCGCCGACCTCAAGGGTCGCCTGAACGCCACCGAGCAGCAGCTCGCCGAGGCCCGCGAGCAGGTCGCCTACCTGCAGTCCAACGCGCCCGCCGCGCCGTCCAACGACTACTCCGCCTCCGAGCGCCAGATCTCGCAGGCCCTCATCGTCGCACAGCAGTCCGCCGACCGCATCGTCGCCGAGGCCCGCGACTCCGCCGACAAGATTCGCAACGACGCCGACCAGAAGGCCCGCGAGGTCATTCGCCAGGCCCTGGCCGAGAAGCAGGCCGAGCTCGACGAGATCGACCGCCTCAAGGCCTCCCGCGAGGAGTTCCGCTCCGAGTACAAGAGCCTGCTGCAGCACTTCATGGACGACGCCGACGCCGCCTTCCCCGTGCAGGCCTACACCCCGGCACCGGCTGCCGCGCCCGCCTATCGTCCCGCCCCGGTC
>SUUD01000170.1 GCA_015062715.1 Olsenella sp.
ATTGGGGACGGTTCTTTTTGACAGGTTTTGAGCCTCGAGGCTCAAAACCTGTCAAAAAGAACCGTCCCCAATGTCAGAATCAAGGCGGATGGGCTCTCGAGCTTTTTCAAGCGCCCGTGTGCTAGTATGTCCCCCATTGCGCCACCTGACCGCAGGGCCTTGCGCCCGACACGAAGGAGAGGCATATGGAGACGCGCGTCGCCGTCATTGGCATCATTGTCGAGGACGAGTCCTCGGCGGACAGGCTCAACGGCATCCTGCACGAGTACGGCAGGTTCATCATTGGCCGCATGGGCATTCCCTATCGCTTGAAGGGCATCAACGTCATCAGCATCGCGGTCGACGCGCCGCAGGATGCCATCGCGGCTCTTTCGGGCAAGATCGGCAATCTGCCCGGCGTGAGCGCCAAGACCGCCTACTCCAACTTCGTCTCGAAGGCCTAGGCACTCATGGACATCCGTGCCGCCGATCTTGTCGACAAGCTCGCAGGCGAGCATGCGCTTGCCTTGGACGACTACGAATACCTGGTCGAGCATCTCGATGAGGAGGTGCGTGACCTTCTCGCCGAGCATGCCCGGGCCGCTCGTGAGCCCATCTACGGCCACGACGTCTTTGTGCGCGGCCTCATAGAGTTCTCGAGCTTTTGCAAGAACGACTGCTATTACTGCGGGTTGCGCGCCTCGAATGCGTCCTGCGAACGCTACCGCCTTACCGCCGGGCAAATCCTCGCGTGTGCCGATAGGGGCTATGAGCTGGGATTTCGCACCTTCGTGCTGCAAAGTGGCGAGGACCCGCGCTTTACCGACGAGCGCCTCTGCGCCATCGTGCGCGCGCTCAAGGAGGCACATCCCGACTGCGCGGTGACCCTCTCGGTGGGGGAGCGTACCCGCGAGAGCTATGCGCGCCTCCGCGAGGCGGGCGCCGACCGCTACCTGCTGCGCCACGAGACGGCTACGCCTGAGCACTATGCGCGCCTGCATCCGGCGGGCATGAGCTGGGAGCATCGCATGCAGTGCCTGCGCGACCTACGTGAGCTGGGTTATGCCGTGGGAGCGGGCTTCATGGTGGGCTCACCGTTCCAGACCTCCGCGGACCTTGCGTGCGACCTGCTCTTCATCCAGGAGTTCCAGCCCGAGATGTGCGGCATCGGACCGTTCGTGCCGCACCATGCGACGCCCTTTGCGAATGAGCCGGCCGGCACGCTCGAGCAGACCCTCGGGCTGCTCTCCATCATCCGTCTCATTAAGCCCAACATCCTGCTGCCCGCCACCACGGCGCTCGGCACCATCGCGGACAACGGTCGCGAGCTGGGCATGGAGGCCGGCGCCAACGTGGTGATGCCCAACCTGTCGCCGGGCGACGTGCGGGCGAAGTACTTGCTCTACGACAACAAGATCTGCACGGGCGACGAGGCCGCGGAAAGCCTCCTCAGCCTGAAGGAGCGGCTCGCGCGTGCGGGCTATGCCGTGGTGACAAGCCGGGGAGACCCCCGGATTGCATAGAAGCATCTAACGACAAGGGTGGAGGACCCGAGCCAGAAGAGGAAGGAACCTACATGTCTTACATCTACGACCCCACGTCGCACTGCGCGGACGAGTTCATCAACCACCAGGAGATCCTGGACACGCTCGCCTATGCCGACGAGCACAAGAACGACATGGAGCTCATCGAGCAGATTCTCAAGAAGTGCGAGCCCAACCTGCATCCCGACAAGGACCACTGCTCCATCATCACGCACCGCGAGGCGTCCGTGCTGCTGGCCTGCGACGACCCCGCGGTCAACAAGCGCATCTTCGACCTCGCCCGCAAGATCAAGCTGGCCTACTACGGCAACCGCATCGTGCTCTTTGCGCCGCTGTACCTCTCGAACTACTGCGTCAACGGGTGCCTGTACTGCCCCTATCACGCCATCAACAAGACCATCCCGCGCGTCAAGCTCACGCAGGACCAGATCCGCGACGAGGTCATCGCCCTGCAGGACATGGGCCACAAGCGCCTTGCCATCGAGGCCGGCGAGGACCCGCGCAACAACCCCATCGAGTACATCCTCGACTCCATCAAGACCATCTACTCGGTCAAGCACAAGAACGGCGCCATCCGTCGCGTCAACGTGAACATCGCGGCCACCACGGTGGACGAGTACCGCATGCTCAAGGAGGCCGAGATCGGCACCTACATCCTGTTCCAGGAGACCTACCACAAGGAGAACTACCTCAAGCTGCACCCGTGGGGCCCCAAGCATGACTACAACTGGCACACCGAGGCGATGGACCGTGCGTTCCAGGGCGGCATCGACGACCTGGGCCTGGGCGTGCTCTTTGGCCTGGACGGCTACCGCTACGAGTTTGCGGGCCTGCTCATGCACGCCGAGCACCTCGAGGCCGTGAACGGCGTGGGTCCACACACCATCAGCGTGCCGCGCGTGAAGCCCGCCGACGACATCGACCCCACCGAGTTCGACAACTCGCTCACCGACGACATGTTCCTCAAGATCATCGCCCTCATCCGCCTGGCCGTGCCCTACACCGGCATGATCATCTCCACGCGCGAGAACCAGCGCGTGCGCGAGGCCGCGCTGCAGCTGGGCATCTCGCAGATCAGCGGCGGCTCGCGCACCAGCGTGGGCGGCTACACCGAGGAGGTCCGTCCCACCGACACCGAGCAGTTTGACGTGAGCGACCAGCGCACGCTCGACGAGGTCATCCGCTGGCTCATGGAGTGCGACCACATCCCCAGCTTCTGCACCGCATGCTACCGCGCCGGCCGCACGGGAGACCGCTTCATGAGCTTCTGCAAGAGCGGCCAGATCCTCAACTACTGCCATCCCAACGCCCTCATGACCCTCTCGGAGTTCCTCACCGACTACGCCTCGCCCGAGACGCAGGAGATTGGCTGGAAGATGGTGGAGAGCGAGCTGGCCAACATCCCCGACGAGAAGCGCCGCAAGCTCTGCGGCGAGCGCATCGAGCTCATCCGCACCGGCCAGGGCAACGACTTCCGCTTCTAACGGCTCGCAAATCCCCGCCAGGGGAGCATCCCTGGCGGGGGTCTCGAAAGGATGAGGTCATGGGACTCAATGACACGCCAAGCGGGGAGCGCGTGCAGATCGCATTCTTTGGCGTGCGCAACGCCGGCAAGTCCAGCCTGGTGAACGCGGTGACCGGCCAGCAGCTGGCCGTGGTCTCCGATGTTGCCGGCACCACCACCGACCCCGTGCGCAAGGCAATGGAGCTCTTGCCGCTGGGGCCGGTCGTCATCGTTGACACGCCCGGCTTTGACGACGAGGGCGCGTTGGGCGAGCTTCGCGTCGAGGCCACCCGCAAGGTGCTCGCCACCTGCGACGTCGCCGTGCTCGTGGTGGACGGCGTGCGCGGCCCGTGCGACGCCGACCGCCAGCTGCTCTCTCTCTTTGCCGAGCAGGGCATCCCGTGCGTCGCGGCATTCTCCAAGGCGGACCTCGTCACGGCAGGTGCCGGGCTGCCCGAGCTGCCGGGTTCCGCCGCGACGGTGCGCGTGAGCTCCGTCACGGGGGAGGGCATCTCCGAGCTCAAGGAGACGCTCGCCCGCATTGGCGCCGAGAGGGGCCCCGAGCCCCAGCTCATCGCCGATTTGCTCGCACCCGGCGACACCGTGGTGCTTGTCGTGCCCATAGACTCCGCCGCTCCCAAGGGCCGGCTCATCCTGCCCCAGCAGCAGACCATCCGCGACGTGCTCGAGGCCGGGGCCTCCGCGCTCATCTGTCGTGATGCCGAGCTCGCCCAGACCCTCGCCTCCCTGCCCACGCCGCCGCGCATGGTGGTGACCGACTCGCAGGTGTTTGGCAGGGTCGCCAAGGTCGTGCCCGCGGACGTACCGCTCACGTCCTTCTCGATCCTCTTCTCTCGCTACAAGGGCGACCTCGCCGCCCAGGTGGCGGGTGCCCGCGCGATAGACGCCCTGGAGGACGGCTCGCGCGTCCTCATCTGCGAGGGCTGCACGCATCACCGCCAGTGCGAGGACATCGGCACCGTCAAGATGCCCCGCTGGGTGCGCGAGCACTCCGGCGTGGAGCCCGTGTTCGAGTTCACCTCGGGCGGCGACTTCCCGCTCGACCTCTCGCCCTACGACCTCGTGATCCACTGCGGGGGCTGCACGCTTGGGGCCCGTGCCATGCGCGGGCGCGTCGCGCGTGCCGTGGAGCAGGGCGTGCCCATCACCAACTACGGCGTGGCAATCGCCCACATGCACGGCATCCTGCCGCGCGTCCTCAAGCCATTCGGCCTGTAGGGGCCGTCACGCGAGCGGCAGCCTCACCGTGAACGTGGAGCCATGGCCCAGCTCGCTCTCGACCGAGATGGTGCCTTCGGCACGGTCGACGGCATGGCGCACGAGCGCCAGGCCCAGGCCCGTTCCGCCCTCCTCGCGCGAGCGGGCCTTGTCGACGCGGTAGAAGCGCTCGAAGATGCGCTCCTGGTCCCTGGCGGGGATGCCGATGCCCGTGTCGGCGACCGACAGGACGGCCCTGCCGCCCTCGGTCGCGAGCCTCACGCGCACCGAGCCCTCCTCGGTGTAGGCGACCGCGTTGTCGATGAGGTTGTCCACCACCAGCGCGGCGTCGGCGGCCGAGATGCGGGCGCGGTCGCCCGCCTTCCACCCCGACTCGTCCAGCTCGAGGGTCAGGCCGTGCTCGCGCACGTTGGGAAGGCGCGACTCGACCGCCGTCGCGACGATGCCCGCGAGGTCGCAGGTGTCTGCCGCGCGCGAACGGCGCCCCTCGTCCTCGAGCCGCGAGAGGTCCATGAGGTCGGTCACCAGGCTCTGGAGGCGCGTGACCTCCTTGGAGAGGCGCGACGCGAACATCCTCGTGGCCTCGGCATCGCCCGACTCGCTGGCCGTCTCGATGGAGTCGGCCAGCAGGCGTATGCCCGCCACGGGGGTCTTGAGC
>SUUD01000013.1 GCA_015062715.1 Olsenella sp.
CGGCAATCCCGTGGCAGGGGAGGGCGCGCTCGTCTCGGCCACGCTCGACGGGGACGACCTCGTGCTCGAGACGCAGGACGGGACCACCCTCTCGGTGCCGCTGGCGTAGGCGCCTTGCCGCTCCCCACAACTTGCCCACGAATCGCCGCCTTTTTGGGATTCTTGTAGCAGGGTACTTGCGCTTGGGATGGCTTTCTGTGTAGAATTACTTTCGCACGTTGCACGTGGGGTGTTAGCTCAGCTGGTTAGAGCGCCGGCCTGTCACGTCGGAGGTCGAGGGTTCAAGTCCCTTACATCCCGCCACGAACTTTCAGCGTCCCCGTCCGCGGGGACGTTTTTTGTTATACGGGTACTGCGCTGCCGGGCCCGCACCGAACGCGATTCCCGTTCCGTGCGCCGCCGAGGGGGCCAGATTGCCCGCACAGAACGCAATTTGGGTTCCGTGCGCCACGATCGGGGCTGGGCTGCCTGCATGGAACGCAATTCCCGTTCCATGCATGGACAGGCCCGATATCGTGCGATACTCCATTTGGTCACTGCCGAAGCTGCAAACGGTACTGCGCTGGATGCGGGACTCTGTCATATTCATGTGTTGGGCTGATACCATTGCACACAAGGCGCCCTGCAAGGCCACGCGAGACTGACGGGGGACCCATGGACATCACGCGCAAGACGGACTACGCGCTCCGCATGCTCGCCGAGCTGGTCAGGCATCCGGGAGAGGTTCTCTCCGTTCGCATCGCGGCGGAGGAGAACGGCGTTCCCTACTCGTTTGCACGCTCCATCCAGCACGACCTCGTGCGTGCCGGCCTCATCGAGAGCGTACGCGGCTCCCGAGGGGGCATGAGGATCGCCGTCGACCCCGAAAAGACGACGCTGCTCGAGGTGATCGAGTCGGTCCAGGGCGAGCTCCTCGCCTCGGACTGCGACAGCGTGGGGGATGACGGCGGACCCTGCCCGCGCATGCCGTCCTGCCCCTTCAACCCCGTGTTCTGCGGGGCCTCGGCGCTGCTGCGCGACTACTACGCGTCCGTTTCGCTGTCCGACATCGTCTTTGGCCGCAAGGCGCCCTCCATCCCCGAGCGCTATTGGAGCGAGCACGCCTTCGACTTCCTCGGTACGGCCGAGGAGGAGTAGCGCCGCCCCGGCCTACGGCGCTCCCTGCGCTACACTGGGCCCATGGGACCCGACGCCAACATCGACGACTTTCGCCAGCTCGTGCTTGCGCGAGGCAGGGAGCTCTACCGCGACCTTCCCTGGCGGCGCACGCGCGACCCCTATGCCATCTGGCTCTCGGAGGTCATGCTCCAGCAGACGCAGGTGACGCGCGTGGACGGGCGCTGGCAGCGCTGGCTGATGCGGTTCCCCACCGTGGACGCGCTGGCAGAAGCTGAGGTGGCCGACGTCCTCGAGGAGTGGCAGGGCATGGGGTACAACCGGCGGGCGCTTGCGCTGCGCAACGCCGCCCGGGCCGTGATGGACGGGGGAGGGGAGCTGCCGCGCGACGAGCGCGACCTTGTCGCCCTCCCGGGCATTGGGCCCGCCACGGCCGCCGGCATCCGCGCGTTCGCCTTTAACCTTCCCGCGACCTACCTCGAGACCAACGTCCGCACGGTCTTCCTCCACGAGCTCTTCTCGGACGCAGAGGACGTGCCCGATTCCGCGATCGTGCCCCTCGTGCGCGACACCTGCCCGGCCGATGCGTCGGACCCCGCAGACGACCCGCGCACCTGGTACTACGCCCTGCTCGACTATGGCGCCCACCTCAAGCGGACCGTGCCCAACCCCAGCAGGCGCTCGCGCACGCACGTGCGCCAGTCGCGCTTCGAGGGGTCGCATCGCCAGAAGCGTGCCGAGGTGGTGCGCCTGCTGCTCGAGGCCCATCAGCTGGGGATGGGCCTTGACGAGGGGGCCGTCCTGGACGGCATCGCCCGTGCCGAGGCCGCGGCGGGGCGCCCCGCGCCCGACCCGTGCGAACTCCTCGCCATCCTCGACGAGCTCGTTGCCGAGGGCTTCTGCCGCATGCAGGATGGGGCATGGTATGTGTAGACCGACCGAATGGGAGGTCTGTTAACCGCGTCTAACTGCAAATCATTGGCTACCATAGTCGCGTCAGGAAGTTCCGGCGCCAGGAGGGCGCCGACAACGACAAAGAAGGAGAGGGAACCATGGCCGTTGAGTTCGAGAGCTCCCAGACCAAGAAGAACCTCGAGTTCGCCTTTGCCGGCGAGTCGCAGGCCACCAACAAGTACGCCTACTATGCGAGCAAGGCCAAGAAGGAGGGCTACGTCCAGATTTCGGACATCTTCACCGAGACCTCCGGCAACGAGCGCGAGCACGCCAAGCTCTGGTTCAAGTACCTGCACGGCGGCGAGGTGCCCGACACCCTGACCAACCTGCTCGACGCCGCCGCCGGCGAGAACGAGGAGTGGACCAGCATGTACGCCGGCTTCGCCGAGACCGCCAAGGAGGAGGGCTTCGCCGAGATCGCGGCCAAGTTCACCATGGTCGGCGCCATCGAGAAGGCCCACGAGGAGCGCTATCGCAAGCTCGCCGCCCACGTCGAGGCCGGCGACGTCTTCGAGCGCGAGGGCGTCAAGGTCTGGAAGTGCCTCAACTGCGGCCACCTGCACGTCGGCGCCACCGCTCCCAAGATGTGCCCCGTCTGCAACCACCCGCAGAGCTACTTCGAGGAGCAGGCGCTCAACTACTAGCCTGTTCCAGCCCGCGACCATAGGGCAATGCGACGCCCGCCCCTTGTGGGGCGGGCGTTTTGTTAACAGCAGGGGTCGCTGCGTTGCTAATCCCTAGTGACTTGCTAGGATAATGAGCCATGAAGAAGAAGCATGCATACAACCGCCTGATCTGCCTGGGGCTGTTCATGCCCAAGCCCGAGCTCAGCTAGCTCGGGCGGCGTCCGGTCATCTCGCTTCGACTCCCCAACGCCAACCGTCGCGCCTGTCCTGAGCTCGGGCCCCCACCACCCGATCATCACGGACCCACCTCATGACAAGGAGCAGACCATGGCCTTCGAACTCGACCCCACCTTTGCCCAGGACCCCGCCGCCCACTTCAACACCCTGCAGGTCCACGCGGGCCTGGCCCCCGACCCCGTGACCGGGTCGGCTGCCCTGCCCATCTACGCAACCGCCGCCTGGCAGTTCGACGACGCCGAGGACGCCGCGGCGAAGTTCGCCCTCTCGCGGCCGGGCAACGTCTACAGCCGCCTCACCAACTCCACGACCGACGCCATCGCGGCGCGCGTCGCCGCCATCGAGGGCGCCGCCTCGGCCGTCGCGGTCGCCTCGGGCCATGCGGCCGAGATCCTCGCCTTCACCAACGTCGCCCGCGCGGGCGACCACATCGTGGCGTCAGACTCGCTCTATGGCGGGACGTGGAACATCCTGCTGCATACCCTGGCCGACCTGGGCATCTCGACCACGTTCGTGCGCAACAACGACGTCGACGCGTTCGTGGCCGCCACGAAAGAGAACACCAAGTTCTGGTATGTCGAGACCATCGGCAACCCGCTGGTCGACGTCACCGACGTGCCCGCCCTGGTCGAGGCCGCGGCCTCCGTGGGCCTGCCCGTCATCGTGGACAACACCTTCGCCACCCCGTACCTGTATCGCCCGGCCGACGACGGGGCGGCCGTCATCATCGAGAGCCTGACCAAGTGGATCGGTGGCCATGGCGCGACCATCGGCGGCGCCATCATCGACGCCGGCACGTTCGACTGGGCGGCGACCCCGGGCAGGTTCCCCACGCTCACCGAGCCGGACGAGTCCTACCACGGCGCCATTTGGACGCAGGCCGCCCCCGCGGCCCCATTTGCCACGCGCGTTCTGGCCCAGCGCCTGCGCGACATGGGCCCGACCCTCTCCCCGTATGCCGCCCAGCTCATCGGCCTGGGCATCGAGACGCTCAGCCTCCGCGTCCAGCGCCACAGCGACAACGCCCTCGCCGTGGCGAGGTTCCTCGAGAGCCATCCCAAGGTGGCGTGGGTGCGCTACCCCGGGCTCGAGAACGACCCCAGCCACGAGGTGGCCAGCCGCATCTTGCACAACGGCTTTGGCGGCGTGGTGGTGTTTGGCACCACGGCCGGCCGCCAGGGCGGCCTCGAGGTCATCAACAACGTCAAGCTGCACACGCTGCTCGCCAACGTGGGTGACGCCAAGAGCCTGATCATCCACCCGGCGTCGACCACCCACTCCCAGCTCACGGCCGAGCAGCTCGAGGCGGCACACCTCTCCGAGGACCTCATCCGCCTCTCGGTGGGCATCGAGGACGTGGACGACATCATCGCCGACCTCGACCAGGCGCTGGCCAAGGTCTAGCCCTCTCGACGATGTAACTCGCGTGTCGGGTGCCGGGTGTGTCGGGGGCCGGAGGCCTGACACGTTTTGGGCGGGGCCGCCCCGCCCAAAACGTGTCAGGCCTCCGGCCCCCGACACACCCGGCACCACACGTAGCGTCCTTTTCGGCAAAGTTTGTCCGCAGGGACGGTCAAGCGGGGAAAACGGCCCTCTTTGCGTCCCTTTCGGCAAAGTTTGTCAAAAGGGACGCACGGCGCTATGCCCCCACGCCGTGGTCTGCGCAGTGCCTCACGAAGCCCGCGTAGGTAAAGTCCTCCCAGTCATCGGGCCACGTGCCGACGGCGTTGAAGAAGCACGAGGGAATCTCGCCCAGCGCCAGGCACTTGCAGATGCAGGCGTCGCAGCCGCGGCCGCGCTCGCGGTTGAGCGGGTTGTTGGGGTTGAGCGGGCATTCGACGTCGGTGCAGGTGCAGAAGTGGCGCGACGTGGACGCCAGGCAGGCCTCAGCCTCCTCCATGTACCGCTCGTCTCCGTAGGTGGCCATGGTCAGCCCTCCTTCTTGGTCGCGCACCGCTTGGTGGCGCGGGGGTTGCCCTCGGCCTTGAACGCCGAGGGGCAGATGTCGGAAAGCGGGCATCCGTCGCACTTGGGCCTCTGTGCCGTGCAGGTGTCGCGCCCAAAGTGAATCCACTGCTCGTTGACCGGTCCCCAGAGCTCGTGGGGGAGCAGGTCGAGCAGGTCCTGCTCGGCCGCCAGCGGCGTGGGTGCCTTGGTCAGGCGCAGACGCGTGGCGATGCGGTAGACGTGGGTGTCCACCGCGATGCCGTCGACGATGCCGAACGCCTTGTTGAGGACGATGTTCGCTGTCTTGCGGCCCACGCCCGGCAGCCGCGTGAGCTCGTCCATGGTGGAGGGCACCTCGCCGCCGAAGTCGGCGACGATCATCTGGGCCGCCTCGACGCAGTGGCGCGCCTTGGAGCGGAAGAACCCGAGCGAGTGGATGACCTCCTCGACCTGGGCGGGGTTGGCCTGGGCCATGGAGGCCGCGTCAGGCCAGCGCCGGAAGAGCTCGGGCGTGACCTTGTTGACGGCGACGTCGGTGGTCTGGGCCGAGAGCAGCACGCAGATGACCATCTCGAACGGGGTGGTGAAGTTGAGCGCGCTCTCGACGTCCGGGTAGAGCTCGCCCATGCGGCGGCACATCTCGATGGCGCGCTCTCGCCGCGCCCGCTTTGACTCCCTGGGCATGTCCCCTCCTTCTTCGCTCGCCTGATGATACCCGTACGGGGCGTTCGCGCGCTCGCACGTCGCTATGTCGTAACTGGTTGTGTTCTTGACGGTATTGGCATGCCGCACCCCGAGCGGAGGGTGCCCGTAGCGATACACTAAGAATGTTGAATTGCCGCCATGCGGCTCACGCCGACGACCCGATCTGCAACGGAGGCAGCCATGACCCAGCTCGATGCCCTCACCCTCACGTCCGACGACATCTTCCTCATGGGTAAGGGGGAGTGGTACCGCAGCTACGACAAGATGGGCGCCCACCCGTGCACCGTCGACGGAGTCGAGGGCTGGCACTTCGCCGTGTGGGCGCCCGACGTGCGGTCGGTCCACGTGGTGGGCGACTTCAACGGCTGGGACGAGTGGGCGACGCCGCTCACCTGCACCGAGACCGGCGGCGTCTGGGAGGGCTTCGTGCCTGGCCTCGGCGAGGGCGAGGTCTACAAGTACCTGATCGAGACCGCGTCCGGCGAGCGCCTCTACAAGGCCGACCCCTACGCCTTCAGCGCCCAGTGCCCGCCCGAGACCGCCTCGCGCACCTTCGACCTCTCCGGCTACAAGTGGGGCGACGGTGCCTGGATGCGCCGCCGCGAGCAGCATCCCCACATGAAGGAGCCGCTCAACATCTACGAGGTGCACCTCGGCAGCTGGAGGCGCCACGACGACGGCCTGTCCGGCAACGGCGGCCAGCCCGCGGGCGAGCAGGACGCCGGCGGCAGCTACCTCAGCTACGACGAGCTCTCCGAGCAGCTCGTCGCCTACGTCCGCGACATGGGCTACACCCACGTCGAGCTCATGCCCGTCATGGAGCACCCCTTCGACGGCTCGTGGGGCTATCAGGTGACCGGCTACTACGCCCCCACCTCGCGCTACGGCAACCCCAAGCAGTTCATGCACTTCGTCGACGCCTGCCACCGCGCCGGTATCGGCGTCATCCTCGACTGGGTGCCCGGCGGCTGCTGCGCAGACGCCCACGGCCTCGCCCGCTTCAACGGCAACCAGCTCTACGAGGGCCGCGTGCATCCCAACTGGGGCATCCTCAAGTTCGCCCTCGGCCGCGGCGAGGTCCGTAGCTTCCTCATCTCCAACGCGCTCTACTGGCTCGAGGCCTACCACGCCGACGGCATCCGCGTCGATGGCGTCTCGTCCATGCTCTACCTCAACTTTGGCATCGACGACCCGGGCCAGAAGATCTTCAACGAGAACGGCGGCGAGCAGGACTGGGAGGCCGTCAGCTTCCTGCAGCAGTTCAACAAGGCCGTCGCGCAGTACTTCCCGGACGTCATGACCATCGCCGAGGAGTCCACCGCCTGGCCGCTCGTCACCTACCCGCCCGAGGACGGCGGCCTGGGCTTCCACTACAAGTGGGACATGGGCTGGATGAACGACACCCTGCACTACATGCAGACCGACTTCCCCTGGCGTCCCGGCAACCACGGCCTGCTCACGTTCTCGATCATGTACGCGTTCAACGAGAACTTCGTGCTCCCGCTCAGCCACGACGAGGTCGTCCACGGCAAGTGCTCGCTCATCGGCCGCATGCCCGGCGACTACTGGCGCCAGTTTGCCGGCCTGCGCACGCTCGCCCTCTACCAGATGACCCACCCCGGCGCCAAGCTCAACTTCATGGGCAACGAGTTTGGCCAGTTCATCGAGTGGCGCTACTACGAGGGCATCCAGCTCTTCCTCGCCGAGAACTACGACGCGCATCGCAACCAGCAGCACTTCGTCGCCGCGCTCAACAAGTTCTACCGCGACGCGCCGGCCCTCTGGCAGAACGCCTACACCTGGGAGGGCTACGACTGGATCGACGCCAACGATGCCGACCAGTCGATCATCTCATTCGTGCGCCATGGCGACAACGCCAAGGACGACCTGGTCGTCCTCATCAACTTCGACCCGGCCAACTACGAGGAGTTCCGCGTGGGCGTGCCCGCCGCCGGCACCTACCGCGAGGTCTTCAACTCCGACGCCGCCGAGTTCGGTGGCTCGGGCGTCACCAACGACGTCGACTTCAAGTCCGAGGACGTGCCCTGGAACGGGCGCGAGCAGTCCATCGTGCTGCGCGTCCCGCCGCTCGCGGGCATCGTGCTGCGCTGCGTGCGCCGCGCGCCCAAGCGCGTCGCCAAGCCCAAGGCGGACGCCATCGCCAAGAAGGCCACCAAGAAGCAGGGCAAGGCCAGGGCAACGAAGGCCAGCACAAAGCCTACAAAGGTCGAGAAGGCCCCAAAGGCGGCGAAGCCCAGGACAAAGTAATATGGACCCCCGTGACTAGCGAATCGGTCACCCGTCAATGCACTAAAGGCAGAGAGGCTACCTTATGCAGCGTGTTTTTCCCGACAAGTACGACTTCATCGCCCGCTATCGCGCCGAGGCCCAGAGGGTCCAGGGCAAGGCGCTCGAGGACTGCAGCACCTACGAGCGCTACGAGACCCTGGCCAACCTCGTCGGCCACATCTCGCGCGACCTGGCCGCCCGCTCCGAGTCCGAGGGCGTAAGGCGCGGCAAGAAGCGCGTCTTCTACTTCTCCCTCGAGTTCCTGATCGGTCGGCTCCTCGACAACTACCTCATCAACCTCGGCGTCCGTGACGTCGTGGAGGAGGGCCTCGCCGAGCTGGGCATCTCCCTCGACGAGCTCTGCGCGCAGGAGTGCGACCCGGGCCTGGGCAACGGTGGCCTGGGTCGTCTGGCCGCGTGCTTCCTCGACTCGATGGCCCACGAGGGCATCATGGGCTACGGCAATGGCATGCGCTACCGCTACGGTCTGTTCCGCCAGGCCATCCACGACGGCCGCCAGGTTGAGGAGACCGACAACTGGCTGGCGAAGGGCTATCCCTGGGAGGTGCGCAAGCCCGAGAGCGCCGTCGAGGTCCGCTTCGGCGGCGAGATCGTGCGCCGCGAGGACGCCAGCGGCAACTACTGGTTCACGTGGGAGGGCGGCGAGCGCGTCCTGGCCGTCCCGTATGACGTGCCCATCGTGGGCTATGGCGGCACGACCGTGAACAAGCTGCGCATCTGGAGCGCCGAGCCCGCCGAGGAGAACTTCGACCTCGACGCGTTTAACGCAGGCGACTACGCCAAGGCCAACAAGTTCCGCACCGACGTCGAGGCCATCTCGACCATCCTCTATCCCAACGACTCGGGCGAGCACGGCCGCATCCTGCGCCTCAAGCAGGAGTACCTCTTCGTGTCGGCGGGCCTCCAGTCGATCCTGCGCACCTTCAAGCACGAGCACGGCGAAGACTGGGCGTCGTTCCCCGACTACATCGCGATCCACACCAACGACACCCACCCCGCCATGTGCGGCCCCGAGCTTATGCGCATCCTCGTCGACGAGGAGGGACTCGACTGGGACGAGGCGTGGGACATCGTGACCCGCTCCATCAGCTACACCAACCACACCGTCCTGCCCGAGGCCCTCGAGAAGTGGCCCATCAGCCTCTTCCGCGAGCTCATGCCGCGCACCTACATGTACATCGAGGAGATCCACCGCCGCTACCGCGAGAGCTTCCCCATGGACCAGGACAACTGGCAGGACCTCTTCCGCGCCACCGCCCCGCTCTGGGACGGCCAGGTCCGCATGGCGAACCTCTCCATCATCTGCAGCCACTCCGTGAACGGCGTGTCCGACCTGCACACCAACATCCTCAAGCAGTCGGTGCTGCGCGAGTTCAACGAGCTCGAGCCCAAGAAGTTCAACAACAAGACCAACGGCATCTCGCACCGCCGCTTCCTCGCCGAGGCCAACCCCAAGCTCTCGCGCCTCGTCACCAACGCCATCGGCGACGGCTGGCTCGACGACGCCAACGAGCTCTCCCGCCTCACCAAGTTCGAGGATGACCCGGCCTTCCTCGACGACTTCATGGCCGCGCGTCGCGACGCCAAGACGCGCCTGGCCAACTACGTCTCCAAGACCTGCGGCATCGAGCTCGACGTCGACTCGGTCTTCGACGTCCAGGTCAAGCGCTTCCACGCCTACAAGCGCCAGCTCCTCAACGTCATGAAGGTGCTCGACGTCTACAACCACCTCATCGACGACCCCAGCTACGAGGTCAGGCCCACCTCCTTCATCTTCTCGGGCAAGGCCGCCCAGAGCTACACCTTCGCCAAGGAGGTCATCCGCCTCATCAACTCGGTGGCGGACGTCATCAACAACGACCCGCGCGTCAACGACAAGATCAAGGTCGCCTTCGTCCCCAACTTCGCGGTCTCGAACGCCCAGCTCATCTACCCTGCGGCCGACATCTCCGAGCAGATCTCGACCGCCGGCAAGGAGGCCTCGGGCACCTCGAACATGAAGCTCATGATGAACGGCGCCATCACGCTGGGCACCTACGACGGCGCCAACGTCGAGATCTGCGACCTCGCCGGCGAGGACAACATCAAGATCTTCGGCATGCGCGTTGAGGACGTGGACGCCCTCCGTTCGTCCGGTCAGTACTGGGCGTGGAACGAGTACAACGCCGACCGCGACCGGATTGGTCGTATCATTGACATGCTCACCAACGGCTCGCTCGCGCGCCTCTCGGGCAACTTCGAGAGCATCCACGACGAGATTATGGTGAACAACGACCAGGAGTTCGTGCTCCGCGACTTCGCCCCGTACGTCCAGGCATGGACGGAGCTGGGCGAGGCCTACGGGGACGCGCGCTCGTGGGCGAGGATGTCGCTCCACAACATCGCGAGCTCGGGCTTCTTCTCGAGCGACCGCACCATTCGCGAGTACGCGAGCGACATCTGGGGCATGTAGCTGGGCACCAATGCCGGCGGCACCCGCCGCCGGCTGAGTTTAGCGAGGTCTGTGAAAGACAGGAGGGGTGTGCGTTGAGCAAGAAGGAATGCATAGCGATGCTTCTCGCTGGCGGGCAGGGAAGCAGGCTCGGGGCGCTCACGAAGCACATCGCCAAGCCGGCGGTGTCGTTCGGGGGCAAGTTCCGCATCATCGACTTCCCGCTCTCTAACTGCGCCAACAGCGGAATCAACACGGTGGGCGTGCTCACGCAGTATCGTCCCTACCTGCTGCACTCCTACATTGGCACCGGCGAGGCCTGGAACCTCGACGAGCGCGGCGCGGGCGTCTCCATCCTGCCGCCGTACGCCACCGAGACCGGCGGCGCCTGGTACGAGGGCACGGCGGACGCGGTCTACCGCAACCTCGACTACATCGAGAGCCATGACCCCGAGTACGTGCTCATCCTCTCGGGCGACCAGCTCTACCGCATGGACTACCATGACATGCTCCAGAACCACATCCGCCATGGCGCCGACCTCACCGTCGCCGTCATGCCCGTGCCCTGGGAGGAGGCCTCGCGCTTCGGCATCATCACCCAGGACGCCGACGAGAAGATCCTCAAGTTCACCGAGAAGCCGGCCAACCCCGACAGCAACCTCGCGTCGATGGGCATCTACATCTTCAACGCGAAGCTGCTCTGCCAGGTGCTGCGCGAGGACGCCGAGGACACGGCATCCAGCCACGACTTCGGCAAGGACATCATCCCCAAGCTGCTGGCCGCCGGCAACCCCCTCTACACCTACCGCTTCGAGGGCTTCTGGCGTGACGTGGGCACCATCTCCAGCTACCACGAGACCTCGATGGAGCTGCTCGGCGAGCACCCCGCGTTCGACCTGTACACCGACGAGTTCCCCATCATGAGCAACGCCTCCATCCGCCCGCCGCACTACATCGGCCCGGACGGCTCGGTCGCCGACTGCATGCTCTCCAACGGCTGCCAGGTCTATGGCACCGTCCGCCACTCGATCCTGTCGACCGACGCCTACGTGGGCCCGCGCGCGGTGGTCGAGGACTCCATCCTGCTCCCCGGCGCCAAGGTCAAGGCCGGCGCCCACGTGGTCAACGCCATCCTGGGCGAGGGTGCCACGGTCGAGGAGAACGTACGTCTCGGCAGCGTCGACGAGAAGAAGGAAACCGTGGTCGTCGGCGATGACGCAATTGTCGAAAGGGGTGAGTAGCGTGCTTAACAAGGCAGTTGGACTCATCACCGCAAACTACTCCGCCAAGCACCGCACCGCGGTGAGCGAGGTCCGTCCCATCGCGTCGCTTCCCTACATGGGCCGCTACCGCGTGATGGACTTCGCGCTCTCGAACATGGTCAACTGCGGCCTGCGCACCGTGGGCTTCATCATGCCCGACAACTACCGCTCGCTCGTCGACCACATCGACTCCGGCAAGGACTGGATGCTCGGCCGCAAGAACGGCGGCCTGTTCATCCTGCCCGGCAGCTCCTTCGGCACCACGCGCACCGGCTACCGCTTCCTGCTGCGCGACCTGCTCCAGAACAAGGCGTTCCTGCGCCGCAACTCCCAGCCCTACGTCATCCTGAGCACGGCGAACATGGTCTACAACATGGACTACGCCAAGCTCGTCGAGGCCCACGAGGCCTCGGGCGCCGACATCACGCTGGCCACCTTCCACGCGGTCGAGAACGATGACGACGTCGTGCGCATCGAGCTCAAGGACGGCCAGGTCGCCGACATCCACCAGGGCGTCACCTATGGCGACACCGCCTTCCTCGACTGCATGGTCATGGGCCGCCAGTGGCTCATGGACGTCCTCGACGTCTACGCCTCCGTCGACCACCTCGGCCTGCTCGAGGCCATGAAGCAGGAGTTCGACCGCATCGACATCCGCACCTACGACTTCGATGGCTACGTGGCCCCCGTCTTCTCGACCGAGAGCTACTTCCACCGCAACATGGACCTGCTCGACCCCACGGTGAGCTCCGAGCTCTTCCCGGCCGACCGCCCGATCCTCACCAAGGACCACGACACGCCGCCCGCCAAGTACGAGCGCGGCTGCTACGTGCGCAACTCGATCGTCTCGGCAGGCTGCCACATCTGGGGCGCCGTGTCCAACTCGATCCTGAGCCGCAACGTCGTCGTCGAGCCTGGCGCCACCATCACCAACTCCATCATCATGCAGGCGTGCACCGTCCACAGCGGCGCGCGCATCGAGAACGCGATCATCGACCGCAACAACGACATCCCCGCCGGCACCGAGCTGCGCGGGACCCCCGAGGCGGTCTTCGTCAAGGAAAAGGGACGTTCATAGATGGCTATCAAGAGACAGAGAAGGAAGCTCAAGGTTCTCTTCGCGACGTCTGAGGCCACGCCGTTCGTCAAGACCGGCGGCCTGGGAGACGTGGGCGGCTCGCTCCCGCCGGCGCTCAGGCACGCCGGGTGCAAGGTGTCCGTCGTGATGCCCAAGTACTCGACCATCCCCTGGGAGTTCGTCGAGAAGATGCAGCATGTCGCCGAGTTCGGCGTGCCTCTGGCGTGGCGCAACGTGTGGTGCGGCGTCGAGCACCTCAGCTACCGCGACATCGACTTCTACTTCATCGACAACGAGGACTACTTCAAGCGCGACACCTGCTACGGCCACTTCGACGACGGCGAGCGCTTCGCGTTCTTCTCGAAGGCCATCCTCGAGGCCATGGAGCACGTCGAGGGCATGCGCTGCGACGTCCTGCACTGCAACGACTGGCAGACCGCCCTCGCCCCCGTCTTCCTGCGCGAGTTCTACCGCGGGATCGACTACATGGACAACGTGAGGACGATCTTCTCGATCCACAACGTCCAGTTCCAGGGGCAGTACTCCGACAAAATGCTGGGCGACGTGCTCGGGCTCGAGGGAACCCCCGCCGCCGACCAGCTGCGCATGGACAAGGACTCCATCGACTTCATGAAGGGCGCCTGCCTGTACTCGGACATGCTGTCCACGGTGAGCCCCACCTACGCCAACGAGCTCAAGACCCCGTACTTCGGCGAGCACCTGGAGTGGGTCTTCCAGCAGCGCGCCGACGCGCTGCACGGCGTCCTCAACGGCATCGACATGGCCGACTGGAACCCCGCCTCCGACCCGCGCATCCCGCAGAACTTCTCGGCCAAGGACCTCTCGGGCAAGGCGGCCTGCAAGGCGGCGCTCCAGCAGGAGCTGGGCCTGGCCGTCGACCCCACCAGGCCGCTCGTGGTCAACGTGGGGCGCCTCACCAAGCAGAAGGGCCTCGACTTGGTCAACTACGCCTTCGAGACCCTCATGTCCCGCGGCGTCCAGGTGGCCGTGCTCGGCACGGGCGACCCTGCCTACGAGGACTCGCTGCGCTACTTCGCCGGCCGCTTCCCCGGCCAGGCTGCGGCGTGCATCACCTTCGACAACAACCTGGCCCACCGCATGTACGCGGGCGCCGACCTGTTCCTGATGCCGTCGCAGTTCGAGCCCTGCGGCCTCTCCCAGATGATCTCGATGCGCTACGGCACGCTGCCCGTCGTGCGCGAGACCGGTGGCCTGGCCGACTCGGTCCACGCCTACAACAAGTACACCGGCGAGGGCGACGGCTTCAGCTTCGCCAACTTCAACGCCGACGAGATGGCGAGCTGCCTGCTCGAGGCCTGCGAGGTCTTCTGGACCCAGCCCGACGTCTGGCGCCAGCTGCAGCTCCAGGCCATGGCCGTCGACTTTGGCTGGGGCATCGCCGCCAACGACTACATCGACCTCTACCACCAGCTCCACCCCGAGGTCATTCGCTACGTCAAGCGTCGCGACATCTAGCTTCCGGCTGGAGGGCGCCCCCTCACCAAGAGGGGGCGCCCTTTTTTCTGCCCCGACCACGAAAGAGATCCAATGAGGGTTCATCACAACAGCCGCGACCTTTCCTATCGCAGCCCCTTCGGCGCCGTCGAGCTCGGCACCGCCGTCACCCTGGCCATTGACGTCCTGGACGAGGAGCCCGCCTCCTGCGACCTGCGCATCTGGGTCGACGGCGAGGGCGAGACCATCCTGCCCATGACGCGCGAGCCTCTCGAGGGCGGCGTCCGCTTCTCCGTGGGGCTTTCGCCGGACGAGCCCGCCATCGTGTGGTACTCGTTCGCGCTGCGCATGGGTGACGGGCGCACGCTGTGGTGCTGCCCCGAGCCGGGCCGCGTGGGCGGGGAGGGCCGCCTGTGCGAGTGGTGCGAGGCGTCGTTCCAGCTCACCGTGTACGAGCCGCGCGCCCAGGAGCCCGACTGGTTTGACGGCGGCATCGTCTACCAGGTCTTCCCCGACCGCTTCGCGCGCGGTCCCGAGTGGCGCGAGCGCGTGGAGGAGGCCCTGTCCAAGCATGCGAGCGGGCCGGGGCGCGCGTTGGTCGAGGACTGGGACACGCCGCCGCGCTACCGCAGGAACGAGGATGGGACCATACGCGAGTGGGACTTCTACGGGGGCACCCTCTCGGGCATCCGCGAGCACCTTGGCTACCTGCGCGAGCTCGGGGTCACGGCGCTCTACCTCAACCCCATCTTCGAGGCCGCAAGCTGGCACCGCTACGACACGGGCGACTACCTGGCCGTGGACCCCATGCTGGGCGACGAGGACGAGTTCCGCCGGCTCTGCTCCGAGGCCGCGGAGATGGGCATCTCGGTCATCCTCGACGGGGTCTTCAACCATGCCGGCCGCGACTCGCGCTACTTCAACGCCTTTGGCAACTACGACGGGGTCGGTGCCGCCCAGAGCCAGGACTCGCCCTACCGCACCTGGTTCAAGATCGGCGAGGATGGGGAGTACCTCAGCTGGTGGGGCGTCAAGGACCTGCCCGACTTCGAGGAGAACGACCCGGGCTTCCGCTCGTTCGTGTTTGGCGAGGACGGGCCCGTGCGCCACTGGCTGCGCGCCGGCGCGCGCGGCTGGAGGCTCGACGTGGTGGACGAGCTGCCCGACGACTTCGTCGAGGAGCTCACGGCCGCCGCGCTTGCCGAGCGTCCGGACGCGCTCGTGCTGGGCGAGGTCTGGGAGGACGCCTCCAACAAGGTGAGCTATGGCCAGCTGCGCCGCTACTTCCTGGGCGACGAGCTCGACTGCGCCATGAACTACCACCTGCGCGACGCGCTGCTGGGCTACGTGCTGGGCTTCGCGTCGGCGCGCGACCTCACCGAGCGCATCGAGTCCATGCGCGAGAACTACCCTGCCGGCGCGTTCTCGCGCGCCCTCAACATGCTGGGGAGCCATGACACCGAGCGCGTCTTCACCATCCTGGGAGGGGCGCCCGCGAAGGACTCCCTCTCCGACGACGAGCGCGCCGCCTATCGCCTGAGCGACGGGCAGCGCGGCCTCGCCAAGAGCAGGCTCTGGGTCGCGGCCCTGCTCCAGATGACGCTTCCCGGCGTCCCGTGCATCTACTATGGCGACGAGGCCGGCGTCGAGGGATACGCCGACCCCTATAACCGCTCGACCTACCCCTGGGGCCACGAGGACCGCGACTGCCAGACCATCTATCGTAACGCCGCCATGCTCAGGACCACGCTCGCGCCGTTCCGTGATGGTGACTTCGAGGCCCTCGACCTGGGCGACGAGGTCTTTGGCTTCAGGCGCACGAGCCCCTCGACGGGGGAGTGCGCCATCGTGCTGGTCAACCGCAGCCTCGAGCGCATCCACGAGGTCCGGGTGGACGTTCCGTCCGGCCGCGTGACCGACGTCGTGACCGGCCGCGAGGTCATGGTCGAGGATGGCAGGGCCACGGTGTCGCTGACCCAGCTGGGGTCGTCGGTGCTGTACGTCCCGGGCGAGGCCCTGGGCCTCGAGCCCGAGCGCGGCTCGTCCGTCATCTGCCACGTCACCTCGGTGCCCAACGACGGGGAGGCCGGCACGCTCGGCGCCCCGGCCCGCGCCTTCTGCGACTGGCTGGCAGACTGCCGCCAGCACTACTGGCAGATCCTCCCGGTGAACCCCACCGACCGCTTCGGCAGCCCCTATGCCGGGCTCTCGGCGTTCGCGGGCAACACCGACCTGCTCGAGGGCGGCGAGGATGCCATCCCGGCAGGCGTGGACGAGCTGGGGGCGGACGAGCGCGAGGCCTTCGAGGCGTTCTGCGAGCGCGAGGCCGACTGGCTCGACCCCTACGCCGCCTTCATGGCCATCAAGGGCCTGGTGGGGGAGGACGTGTGCTGGCAGGACTGGCCGGACGAGTATCGCGCCTGGTCGCCCGACCTCCTCGAGCTGCCGGAGCTCGCCGCGGGCGTGGAGCATCACCGCCTCGCGCAGTTCACCTTCCAGCTGCAGCTCGACGACCTGCTCGCCTATGCCCACGAGCGCGGCATCCACGTGGTGGGCGACATGCCCATGTACGTCTCCGCGGACTCGTCGGACGTCTGGGCCCATCCCGAGATCTTCCAGCTCGACGAGGCGGGCCACCCGGCCGTCCTGGCCGGTGCGCCGCCCGATGCCTTCGCCGAGGACGGGCAGCTGTGGGGCAACCCGGTCTACCGCTGGGACGTCCTGCGCGAGACGGGCTACGCCTGGTGGATGCGCCGCTTCGAGCGCGCGCTCGCCCTCTACGACTACGTGCGCCTCGACCACTTCCTGGGCTTCTCGGCGTTCTACGCCATTCCGCGCGGGGCGACGGCAAAGGAGGGGACGTGGCGAAGGGGACCGGGCCGCGCCCTCTTCGAGGCGGCCCACGAGCGCTTTGGCGCCCTGCCGTTCATCGCCGAGGACCTGGGGGTCCTCACCCCCGCCGCGCGCACGCTCGTGACCAGCTGCGGCTTCTATGGCATGGACGTGATGCAGTTCGCGGGGGGAGACGTCCGCGCCGGCTGGCGCTGCGTCCCCGGCAAGCTGGCCTATGCGGCGACGCACGACACACAGACCCTCCTGGGGTGGTGCGAGCGCAGCTATGGCCAGGGGCGCGAGGAGGCGACGGCGACGAGCCGTGGCCTGCTGCGCGTGTGCGCGAGCACGAGCGCGCCCATCGCGGTGTACCAGCTCCAGGACGTCGCGCTTCTGGGCGACGAGGCGCGCATGAACGTGCCGGGCGTCGCCGAGGGCAACTGGAGTTGGCGGGCCAGCACGGACGACCTCGACCGAGCCCGCGACTACCTGCGGCAGATCACCGAGGAGAGCGGCCGCGCCTAGGCCCCGGTGCCTTACAATAGGTGCCACATGAACCACGCAGCAAACCCGCGGGCAGTCCCTGCCTGCGGCGCCTTGCCGTCTCGAAAGGCTCCAGATGTTCATTCACCGTGTGGCACAGAGGCTCCTGGCGGCCCCCGAGCTCGTCAACCTGCTGGGCGAGCTTGACGCCGGCAACGACGCGACCCTCGCCATCGCCCAGGGCGCCCGCCCGCTTGCCGTGGCGGCCCTCTGGGCGCGCGACCCGCGTCCCTGCATGGTCATCGTGAGCGGCGAGGAGGCGGCCGACCGCACCGCCCATGCCCTGGCGGCCTGGCTCGGGCCCGGCGTGGTGAGCCGCTATCCCGAGCGCCGCGACCTCCCCTGGGCCGAGGCCGCGGCGGACGACGCCGTCGTCGGGGCGCGCTGCCGCGCCATCGAGCGCCTCGCCACCGGCGAGGAGTGCGTGGTCGTCGCGAGCGCCCGCTCGCTCATGCGCCGCGTGCCGCCGCCCGGCTCGGGCTACTACGCCTCGAGCACCTTCGCCATCGCCGACGAGGTCCCCTTCGAGGACATGGGCGCGCTGCTCGTGGGCATGGGCTACTCGGACGACCCCGACGTGTCTGGTCCGGGTGCCTTCCACATCCACGGCGACTCGGTCGACGTCTTCCCCGCCCAGGCCTCCTCGCCGGTGCGCCTGGAGTTCTTTGGCGACGAGATCGACCGCATCAGGCGCATGGTTCCCTCCACGGGCCAGACCATCGGCGAGCTCGAGGAGGTGTCGGTCATCCCGGCGCGTGAGCTCGCGCTCACCGACGAGACCATCGACCGGGCCCGCAAGGCGCTCTGGAACGACGCGCAGGAGGACTCCGCCATCGCGGCCGACCTCGAGCTCATCGAGGCCCGCTCGGCGAGTCCCGCCCTCGACCGCTACCTCCCCGAGCTCTACGGCTCGACCTCCTCGCCCCTCATGCACGTCTCGCAGCGGACGCTGGTGGTGCTGGCCGAGCCGCGCGCCCTCATCGACGACT
>SUUD01000014.1 GCA_015062715.1 Olsenella sp.
GTCGACCGGCACGACCTCGCCGGCGGAGAGCTTCTGGGAGCTCGTGTTCTTGAGGACCGGGCGGTGCGGGCGGCTGAGCTTGGTGTCAAGCTCGCGGCGCGAAGCGCGGCACTTGCCCCACGCGCCGGGGTGCGGCTCGTCGAGCGTGAGCCAGGGCACCCAGGTGCCGTCGGCAGCGGCCTTCTGGATGTTGATGAAGAGGTCCATGTCGTCCCAGCCCTCGCACTCGAGCCAGAGGTGGAGCGTCATGTGGCCGGTGATCTCGATGTCCTCGGGGCAGACCCACTCGAAGCGGACCTCCTCGTCCACCGGGTTGTACTTGGCGACGGCCTCGGTGTCGACGGGCTCGGTGCCGGCGACGAAGGTCTGGACGTGGTCGGTCTCGACGGACTCGAGGGTCTGGGAGGCGTCGAGGTAGAGCTTCTTGTACTCGGTGCGCTTGATGGGCCAAGCGGTCTCGGCGCGCTGCTCCTGGTAGTCCACGTCGTAGCCGTCCATGACGTCGATGCGGACCTTCGGCATCATCTCCCAGCCGTTGTGGATGCCCTTGAGGTAGCGGTCGTAGAACTTGCGCAGCTCGTCGAGGTTGTAGGGGTTGTAGGTGTCGGGCCACTCGAAGTCGCGGTGGGCGCGCAGCCACTTGAAGTGCGAGCGGCAGCGGTTGTAGGCGTTGATGGAGCCCGGCAGGTGGAAGTGCGACCAGCCGGCCGTCTGGTAGACGGGCAGCTTGACCTTCTTGAAATCGGGACGCTTGTCCTCCCAGTAGGGGTTCATGTCGGGGTACATCTTGGCCATGGCGACCTGGTCGTCGACGCCGTTGGGGCCGGTCACCTGGGCGGCGATGAACTTGTTGAAGGAGAGCGCGGGCACGCCGCCCTCGAAGAAGGACTCGCGGTACAGGTCGGTCGTGGACTCCCAGGGGGCGATGCAGGCGAGGTGCGGCGGGTTGGTCGTGGCGATGCCCCACTGGTGCATGGCGACGCCGGAGTTGCCGGCCATGCCGACCTTGCCGTTGGACCAGGGCTGCTGGGCGACCCACTCGACGAAGTCGTAGCCGTCCTCGCGGTCCTGATGGGTGAACATGTGGACGGAGCCCTCGGAGTGGCCGGCGCCGCGCACGTCGACGTTGGCGACGGCGTAGCCATAGTGGCACCAGTACAGCGGGTCGGGCGACTCGAACTTGGCGCACTTGGAGACCGTCTGGGGCGGAACGCCCATGATCTGCCACTCGCTCATGCCGTCGCCCGGGCGCTTGCCGAACCACGACCAGCTCACGATGGTGGGGCACTTGACGTCGTCGCCGGCGGGGCGGTAGATGTCGGCGTAGATCTTGGTGCCGTCACGCATGACGACTTCCTGGTCCTGCATGCAGACGATGCCGGGCTCGACCTCGTAGACATGCGGGTTGAACGGCGGGCAGAAGCCCTGGCCCATGCGGGCCATGGGGTCGTCGGACTGCGAGAGGTCGACGTCGGCCTGGTTGTCGTTGGGCTGGCGCGCCACACGGTAGGCAGCCATCATCTCGACGCCGCCGAACTCCTCCCTGTGCAGGAAGATGTAGCCCTCAGTGTCGGGATCCCAGTAGATGGGGATCTCGTCCTCGTTGAAGGTGGCCAGCTCGCCGGTCATCTGGACGAGGTCGGAGAGCTTCTTGTCGGTGACGGGAACCCAATCCTCGGGGATGCGGGGCTCAAGGAATGCCATAGCTCTATCTCCTTACTCGTCAAGCAGGCCAGCGACATACTCGACGGCGTCGCCGAAGGTCTCGCAGCGACGGAACTTCATGTACGGGACCTCGATGTCGAGCTCGTCCTCGAGGTACGTGGTGATCTGGGAGACCTGGACGGACTTGACGCCGAGGTCGGCCCACTTGGTCTCGAGCGTGAACTCGGAGACGTCCTTGCCGAAGAGCTGGCTGGCGCGGGTGCAGAGCGCGTCGAAGACTTCCTGACGATCCTCATCCATGGCAAAACTCCCTTCTTTGCGAGGGCCCCATGCCCTCTGTTGTGCAATGCCACTACCTAGCAGTTTCTGCCTTGGTGACAGTGCCAACAATGGATTCCCACTCAAAGGAACGGCATGCCGTTACCCACAAATTGTGCGATAGCCTAATGCATAAAGCCCGGCCCCAAACGAAGGGCCGGGCTTAGACCAAACAGCTGGTAGGCGCCTTATTTGCGCTTGCAGGGAATGGGCTTGGGCGGCGTCTTGGGCTTCTCGGCGCCAGCGGTGACGACGGCGTGCTCGGGGCACGCCTCGAGACACTTGTTGCACTGGACGCACATCTTCTGGTTGATGACGTGGACGAACTTGGGCTTGCCTAGGATGGCGTCGTCCTTGCAGGCCTTGAGGCACTTCCCGCAGCCGGTGCAGCGGCTCACCAGGATGTGGTAGGTGCGGTATGCCTGGCAGGAGCCGGCGCCGCAGACCTTGCGCGTGATGTGGGCCTCGACCTCGGGGCCATAGTTGTCGAGCACGAACGAGATGGCGCGGCCGATGGCCTTGCCCTCGTCGCAGATCGCCTGGCTCGTCATGACCTGGGCGAGGTCGCGCAGAAGCGCGATGTCGCCGGGCTTGCCCTTCTTGGAGCAGATGTCGCCCAGGATGGTCACGGCCTGGTAGGCGCCCTCGTGACCGAAGGTGCAGGTGCACTCGTTGGCAAGGCGCAGGTCGCGCACGGCATCGAGCAGCCCGCCCGCCATGCAGTCCTTCTCGCCGAAGGTGCGCAGCGTGGTGCCACCGGCAACCACCACCTCGCCAGAGAGGTCAGCTGCCTGCACGAAGGCCGCCGTGGGATAGGGAACCCACACGGCGCGCAGGCCATCCGTCGAGGCACCGAGCGTTCCGAGCAGCTCGGAAAGCACGAAGGTGCCGGACTCGTTGATTGCGTACTCCATGTCTCCCCCTCCCCTAGTACTCGTTCCACAGGCGCGGCTTGGTGATCTGCAGGCGCAGGTCGCACTGCAGGCAGCGAGCGGCCTCGCACGTGGCCTCGGCCTCGGTGTACGGGCACTCGAACGGCTCGAAGTTGCCCTTGCGCTCGTCGGCGGGGGCAATCTGCGGCAGCGTGGCGTTGGCGTAGAACTCCGCGGGTGCCTTACCCAGCTCGGGGCTTGCCGGCTCGGGGTCGAGCAGCTCGGCCGAGATGTCGCCGTCGCCTCCCAGGTAGCGGTCGATGGAGCTGGCGGCCTCGCGGCCCTCGGCGATGGCGGCGATCACGCTCTTGGTGCCGGTCACCACGTCGCCCGCGGCAAAGATGCCGGGCTCGCTGGACATGTGCTCGCCGTCCGCCACGACGTACGGGCCGTGGGTGAGCTCGAGGCCATAGCCCATGGTGTCCTCGGGCTTCTGGCCGACGCCGAAGATGACGTAGTCGGCCGGCAGCGTGAGCTCGCCACCCTCGACCAGCTCGGTCACGGCGCGGTGGTTCTCGTCGAAGTAGAAGCGCTCGATCTTGTGGATCGTCATGGAGCCGACCTTGCCGGTGCCATCGTCGTTGATGGACGTGAAGGCATAGGCATCGTGCAGGACGACGCCCTCCTCCGCGGCCTCCTCGCGCTCCTCGGGCGTGGAGGTCATGACGGCCTCGGCCTCGAGGCAGGCCACGTCGACGCTCGCGGCCCCCAGGCGCACCGCGGTGCGGGCGCAGTCGTAGGCGACGTTTCCGCCACCAAGCACGACCACGCGACCGCCCTCGACGGGCTGCGGCCTGCCCTCGCGGGCGGCCTTGAGGAACTCGGTGTTGACGTAGACGTTCTTGAGGTCGTGGCCCTTCATGGGCAGGACGTTGCCCTTGAAGGTGCCCACGGTGACGAGCACGGCGTCGAAGCCCTGGGCGAGCAGCGCCTTGACGTCGAGCACGCGCTCGTTGCAGACCAGCTCGATGCGCGGCTCGGGATCCGCGCCCTGAGAGATCTCGAGGATGGTCGCGACCTCGCGGTCGACGATCTCGTCGGGAAGGCGGTACGCGGGGATGCCATAGCGCATCTGGCCGCCGACCTTGGCGTTGGCCTCGAAGACCGTGACCTTGTGGCCCTTCTCGGCAAGAAAGAGCGCGGCGGTGAGGCCGCCCGGGCCGGCGCCCACGATGGCGACCTTCTTGCCGGTGAGCGGCTCGTGGCGCACGCGGCTCTTCCACTCGCCGGTGTCGCGCACCGCGGCGGCGCGCTTGAGGCGGCAGATGGAGAGGGGCTCCTGCAGGTGGTTGCGCTTGCACTCACCCTGGCAGTTGTGGGTGCAGATGGTGCCGAGGGTCTCGGGGAACGGGACCTTCTCGCGCACGACCGCGGTAGCCTTCTCCCACTCGCCGGCCTTGACGTAGCGCAGGTAGCGCGGGATGTCGATGTGCGCGGGGCAGCCGGAGCGGCACGGGACGATGTTGTCCTCGCGGCTGTGGCCCTCCTGCACGATGCCGAGGGCGTCGACGATCGAACCGGTGGGGCACACCTCGACGCAGGCGCCGCAGAAGCGGCAGCCGGCCTCCTCGAGCGAGCTGCCGTTGATGGCAACGCGCATGGAGCCGTCCTCGGCACGGTGGAAGCCGATGGCACCCACGCCACGCAGGCCCTCGCAGGCGCGCACGCAGCGCCCGCAGCGGATGCAGCGGGTAAACATGTGGGTAATGAGCGGGTTGGACTCGTCCGTGGGGACGGTGCGGCCCTTGCAGCGCCAGCGCGTGGGCGCGACGCCCATGTACTGGTACATGGACTGCAGCTCGCAGACGCCGTACTTGGGGCAGCCGGTGCAGTCGGCGGGGTGGGTCGCCAGGATGAGCTCCATCGCCGTGCGGCGGAGCTTGTCGGCGGCCTCGGCCTTGGTGTTGACGACCATGCCCTGCTGGGCGGTCGTCATGCAGGCGCGGACGGGCTCGTCCTCGCCCTCGACCTCGACCATGCACAGGCCGCAGCCGCCGATGGGCTCTAGGTCGGGGTGTCCGCACAGATGCGGCACGAAGATGCCGGCATCGAGGGCCGCGTTGAGGACCGACTGGCCCTCCTTGGCCTCTACCTGCCGACCATCGATGGTCAGGGTAACCATGTTCCTCCCTTACGTGGGGCAGCTCGTCCAAGGGACGCCTCTCCTGCCCCGTGGTCGGCCCCCTTTACGGGGGCGGGGACCCCTCCTGGGAGGGGTCCCCTTCAGGGTCGATGCACGCTGGCGACTAGTCCCAGTCGCCGTCGTCGTCCCACTCGCCGTCGTCGCCGGCGCCAAGGGCGAGCTCCGCCGCGTTCTCGCCGGCAATGCGGCCGGAGTTGAGGCAGAAGCCCATGGTGTTGCCGGAGATACAGAAGTTGTAGGAGTCACCGTAGATGGTGCAGGCGTCGGTGCCGACGCAGTACAGGCCGGGGATGGTCTCGTAGTCGTCGGTCATGACCTCGAGCCTGTGGTTGACCAGCACGCCGCCCAGGGTGCCGTAGGCGCCGCAGAACTGCTTGCAGCCGTAGAACGGGCCCTCCTCCAGCGGGATCATGTACTCGCGGCCCTTCTCGAACAGCGAGTCGTAGCCCTCGGCGCACATCTCGTTGTACTCCTCGACCGCAGCCAGGAAGCTGTCGACCTTGATGCCGAGCTTCTCGGCGAGCTCCTCGAGGGTGTCGGCCTGGGCGATGTAGGGGTTGCCCTCGTCGTCCTTGTAGGTCTCGAGGTCGGCGTTCCACTGGGCCTCGAAGCCCTCGTAGAGGTCGTGCGGGTGGACGTGGGACACGATGTCGGGACCGTACTTCTTCCAGCGCCTGAGCATGTTGGCGTCGAAGATGGCGTAGCCGACCTTGCCAGGCAGGTGGTTGATGGCGTTGCCGACGAAGGTGGTGTTGTAGACCTCGTCCTCGGGCATGAAGCGCTCGCCCAGGCGGTTGCACCAGTAGCAGGGCTGACGGAAGGCGCCCTCGACGTAGAAGTGGTTCATGTTGTCGGGCAGCTGGTACATGAGCTCCATGGTGACGGGGGTGTGGCCGCCGCCGACCTCGTGGACCATGTTGAAGCCGTCGCCGTCCATGCCGGGGATGGCGAAGGAGAAGAGGTCCTTGCCCCACTCGAAGCCCATGTAGTCCTTGATCATCTTGGTGTTGTGGCCAAAGCCGCCGGTGGCGACGATGACGGCCTTCGAGGAGATCTCGATCTCCTCGCCGTCCTTGGAGACGGCCTTGGCGCCCACGATGGCACCCGTCTCCTCGTCCTTGATGAGGCCGGTGCCGGGGGTCTCGAGCAGGAACTCGACGCCCAGGTCCTGGGCACGCTCGGTCATGCGCTTGGTCATGGTGGTGGCGGCGCGCGGACCGGGCTCGGAGCCGTCCTCGGGCTGGACGACGTGCCAGGTGAACAGGCCCTCGGAGTAGCCGCGGCTACGCTCCTCGCCACCAAAGGCGCGGCCCACGTGGTGGAACTGGACGCCCATGTCCATGAGCCACTGGATGGTGTCGCCGGACTTGTCGTAGTAGGCCTTGACCAGCTTGGCGTCGACCTGGTAGTGGGTGTAGAACATGTGGCGGCGGAAGAGCTCGCCAGCGGTGAGGTTGATCATGTTGGCGCGCTGCACGGGCGAGTTGGCCGCGCAGGGGCCCATGCCCATGTTGGCGGCGCCACCGGTGTTGGACGCCTTCTCGAGGCAGATGACGTTCGCGCCGTTCTCGGCCGCCGAGATGGCGGCGGCGAGGCCGGAGAGACCAGCCGCGACGACAACGACGTCACACTCAAGCTGCTTTGCCATGTAAGTCCTCCTTGTTTGCCGTTCGTCTATACCGTTTGGCCGCCTGCCCGGCGGCCGTCGTACCTACCTGAACTTTCCCATGCGGGGACCGTCGGTTCCATGTGTGGGCACCCGACGATTTCTCCCCATGGGCCGGCGCCCCTGTGCGCTTGCACAGGGGCGCCGGCCGCTCACAAACTAGGCGCGGGTGCCGAGCTCCTGGAACGTGGCGTAGCGCTCCTCGGGGCTGGGCATGACGGGCGTCAGGTACTCCTTGTAGCCCTCGACGCGAGCCTTGTACTCCGGGGTCTTCTGCATCTCGGCCAGGATGCCCTCGTTCCTGCCGATGTCCTCGCCGTGGATCTGCTTGCCCTCGATGGAGTCGTGGGCGCGCTCGCGGCCCTTCTCGTCGTAGAGGCCGGGGAACGCGGGGGCGCCGTCCTTGTCGAGGATGACGTTGCCGTTCTCGTCGCAGAGGTCATGCTCGGCGTAGGTGATGTGGACGCCGTCCTCGTCGACGGAGAGCCTGCCCTGAAGGCCGCAGACGGCGCAGACGGCGCGGTTCTCGCCGGGATAGATGTAGAAGTCGTTGCAGTCGCAGTGCGGGCAGACGCCCTTCTTGCCCTTGTACTCGGCGTGCTCGGGGTCCTTGGCGGCCTCGCCGAGGTTGATGCCGATCTGGTGGGCACGGGCGATGACCTCGTCCTTCATGAGGGCGGTCTTGGACCAGGCAACCCACTCGTTGTCGATGACCTTCCAGGCGGGGGTCATGGACTGGATGGCGTGGTCGGACTGTGCGTGGGTGCCCCAGTCGGAGCCGCCGATGGCGATGTAGGACACGGGGATGCCGGTGTGGAAGACGCACTCGGGCGGGATGGTGCCCTTGCCGCCGTTCTCGAGGGCACCCTTGGCGATCTGCATGCCGATGAAGTTGTTGCCGGTGTCCATGCGGGGCCCGAAGCGGTCCATGATGGTGTGGAACAGGCCGGAGGCACCGGTCTCGAAGATGGGGTCGACCATGATGATGCCGTCGGCGGTGAACATCTTCCAGGCCAGCCAGTCGAAGTCGTCCTTGTGGATGCACCTGTTGCCGCGGCCGCTCATGTGCGACTTGACGCAGGCGATGCACCCGGTGCAGTGCTTGATGTCGAGGTCCTGGGCACGGATGAACTCGACCTCGCAACCCGTCTCCTCGGCGCCCTTGAGCACCTCTTTGCAGACGCAGTCGTTGTTGCCGTTCTTTGTGCCAAACGAGATTCCGAGAACCTTGGTCATTGCAGAAGCTCCTCTCCTGGCTTGCTTGCAGATTGGCCGCTTTACATGGGCAAATCTGCCTTACTACCCGCTGAAAATGATATGGATAAAGCCGTTGTGCAATTGCATGAAAGCTTGTGTTCAGCAGCCTTTGACATAGGTCAAGTGACTAAAGCATTCACGGTCTTTCCGTGCTTCTCTTCCACTCCTCGGGCATGTGTCCCACGTCGTAGAGCATCTTGCCCCCCATCCCCTCCAGGAAGCGGGTCGAGAAGGCCACCGCCAGGCGGTCCTCCCCTCGCTTGAGGTCGAGGTAGAAGAGCTCGGCGATCTTGTTCACGCGATAGAAGTAGGTGTTGCGGTGGACGTTGAGGGCCTTGGCGGCCTCGGCCGGGCTGCCGGGGAACTCCACCGTGCGGCAGGCCGTCTCGAGGTAGGCGGTGCCATGGTCCTGGTCGTAGAGGCTCATGGCAACGACGCGCTTGTCGAGCAGCATGTCCACCTGCCCAAAGGTCTTTGCCATGTTCGCCAGCACCGCGAAGCGATGGGGCCAGAAGCAGACGATCGGGCCCTTGTCGTCGACGCGCGCCGAGATGAGGTCCTCGGTCTGCACGTAGCGGTCGTGGGCGAACCCCAGCTGTTCGAACGGCTCGCTCACGTAGGCCGTCATCGCGTTCTGCGCGAGGGTGGCGACAAACTCCTTGCGCTGGCCCAGAAGGCGCTCGCAGCGATCGTAGGCGTCCCAGCCCGGGCAGGGCCGCACCCCCAGGGCGATGAACGCGACGAGACCGCCGTCGCGTATGGTCCAGAGGCAGTTCCTGAAGGCGTGCGACACGCGGGCGGCGATGCGCTTGAGGTGGGAGCGGGTGATGTCGCGCTCGGATCGGAGCTGCACGATGACATAGGTCTCGTCGAGCGGCATCGAGCTCAGGGCAAGCTGCGCCCGCATGGTCTTCTCATTGGCGAAGCTGTTGTCGAGGATGTCGTCGAGGACCGACGAGCCCGATCCCGCGCGCTCCCCCGCAATGCCCAGCTTGTCGATCATGACGCCCGCGAGCGACCCGGCAAAGTCGACCAGCTCGAGGTCTGCGTCGGTGATGGGCCTCCCCTGCTCCAGGACGTCGAACCTGCCCATCTCCATGTGGTGGTACGAGATGATCGACGTCACCCAGCGCTGGCCGAAGCGCTTGTTCTCGGAGATGATGGAGTGCCCCGCATGGCGTACGTCGTCGAGGATGCCCCCGGCCTCGAGCTCGGCGTCGACCTCCTCAGACACGTAGCCCTGGTTGATCTCCTCGAGGACGTCGGCGCGGTCGGCGGGAAACTCGCCGGCGCTTGCGAGCAGGCGGCGGTCGGAGTTGACGATCATGAGGGGGTTGCCCATGATCTCGTAGACCTGGTCGGCATAGCGCTGGATGTCATAGGAGCTCGAGAACGCCGTGAAGACGCGCTTCCTCGTGAGGTTGAGGTAGACGTGGCGTTCGGGCAAACGACCAAAGAGTTCGCGGAACTCAGCATAGGAAAGGTCCGTCGCGGCATAGATGGTTCGCGCCGGGGGAAGCTTGGGACGCTCGGGGAGCTGCGGGCCGCACCAGACCAGCCCCATGCCCACGTGCCCTTCGGGGACCGCCTCGGCGCCTTCGGGGGCAAGGATGAGGAGCTGCTCGAAAGAGGAACCAAAGTCGCTGCTCGGATAGGCAATGACGTCGGCTTCGAGAGAGATTCCCGGCCCCTCCGCATGCTCGGTCACGCCCAGCTCGCCCAGGATGGTCCTCAACTTCAACGGCGTCATCTCCCCCATGCCTGCCCACGCGGCCACATGCCACATGGCCCGTAGCAATTGTCTGACTCCCTCCCTAAGAAAACCTTGGACTGATGCACAAACTATTGGGGTCACCTGCTCGTCTTTTAGGAGCCTCGCCCATGTCATTGGCGGTCGACGAACCCTAGCCTGTAACGTGACCCAAAACCGCACGCAGAGCACCATGAAGGAGGAACCGCCATGGCCTACCGCATCCTCACCCTGTCCCCCGGCTCCACCTCGACCAAGGTCGCCGTCTTCGAGGGCGACGAGCCCGTCTTCAAGGCGAACGTCCGCCACGACCCCGCCGAGCTCGCCCAGTTTGACCTCGCGGCCGAGCAGCTCGACTACCGCATCGCCACCATCGAGCGCGAGCTCGACGCCGCCGGCGTCACGCTCGACTCCATCGACGCCTTCAGCGGCTACTGCGGCGGCATGGGCCCCACCATCGGCGGCATCTTCGCCATCGACGAGACCGTCTGCGACCACGTGCTCAACTGCGGCATGAACCACCCCGCCATCCTGGGCGCCCCGATACTGCACTCGTTCGCCCAGAAGACGGGCAAGCCGGCCTTCGCCGTCAACCAGCCCGACACCGACGAGCTCGACGACGTGGCCCGCATTACCGGCTACCCGGGCGTCTACCGCAAGAGCCACGTCCACTGCCTCAACCAGAAGGAGTGCGCCATCCGCTACGCCGCCACGCTCGGCAAGTCCTACGACGAGATCAACGTCATCGTCGCCCACGTGGGCGGAGGCCTGTCGGTCGCGGCGCACCGCCAGGGCCGCATGGTCGACACCAACGACGTGCTCGAGGGCTCCGGTCCCTTCGCGCCCAACCGCTCGGGCGACGTGCCCCTCAAGCCCGTCGTTGCCCTGGCCTTCTCGGGCGAGCACGACAAGAAGGAGATCATGGGCGTCATCGGCAAGACGGGCGGCCTCAAGGGCCTGCTCGGCACCGACGACGCCATCCAGATCAACGAGCGCATCGATGCCGGCGACGCCTGGGCAAAGGTGGTCTACGAGGCCATGGCCTACCAGACCGCCAAGGCGATAGGCGCCTTCGCCGCCACGCTCAAGGGCCAGGTCGACGGCATCATCCTCACCGGCGGCGTGTCCAACGACAAGGGCTTCGTGGCCTACATCGAGGAGCGCGTGGGCTGGATCGCGCCGGTCGTCGCCTATGGCGGCGACTTCGAGATGGAGGGCTCCGCGTCCGGCGCCGTCCGCGCGCTCGAGGGGACCGAGGCCGTCATGACCTACACCGGCGAGCCGTCCTGGAAGGGCTTCCAGATGGAGGGGGCCTTCGCCGACGTCGAGGGCTAGCCCGGCCTTTGTGCCAGCGCCCACATGGTGGGCGCCTAGAGACGCAACTTGCTATGCCGCCTCACATGGCTTTATCGCGTGAGGCGGCATAGAGTTCTACCAGTCAGAACCTGCACCAATCCGAAGGGAATGCACATGTCGAACGGGAAGAAGCCCGGCTTCCACTACGCCTATGCCATCGTCGCGAGCTGCATCGCGATCACGTGCCTGCCCTGCGCGCTCGCGCTTTCGTGCGCCGGCATCTTCTTCACTCCCGTGTCGGAGTACTTTGGCGTGCCCCGCGCATCGTTCACGCTGTACTTCTCCATCCTCAACATCATGATGATGCTGACGCTGCCCATGGCGGGGCGTCACCTCTCCAAGCTCGATGCCCGCAAGGTGCTCTCCGGCGCCACCTGCCTGGTGGCCCTGGGCCTCATTGGTATGAGCCGCGGCACCTCGATGCCCTGGTTCTATGTGTGCGGCGCCATCATTGGCGTGGGCATCGCGCCCCTCGTCTACCTTGCGGTCCCATCGCTCATCAACGCCTGGTGCGTCAAGAGCGTCGGCTTCTTCGTGGGCCTGTGCATGGCCTTCACGGGCATTGGCGGCGTCATCTTCAACCCCATCGGCACCGCCATGATCCAGAGCGGCCCCGAGGGCTGGCGCACGGCCTACCTGGTCTTCGGCATCATCGTGCTCGTGGGCACCCTGCCGTTCACGCTCTTCGTGGTCCGCTCCAAGCCCGCCGACAAGGGGCTGCTCCCCTATGGTGCCGAGGACGTCGCCACAGACGACGCCGCGGCAGCGAACCCCGTCGAGG
Organism: Olsenella sp.; assembly: GCA_015062715.1. Lineage (GTDB taxonomy): Bacteria > Actinomycetota > Coriobacteriia > Coriobacteriales > Atopobiaceae > SIG37. The sequence goes on from SUUD01000014.1 coordinate 11,869, forward strand.
GCGTGCCCGCCTCGGTCGCCATGAAGACGGCCGCGTTCTTTGCCCTCGCCGCCTTCTGTGGCGTCATCACCCTCAACCAGACCATCTATCAGTTCCTGGCGAGCTACGCCACGTCGTTTGGCGAGTCGCTGCCCCAGATCGCGGCCGCCTCGGGCGTGGTCGCCAGCGCCGCCATGGCCGGCCAGGCCATCGGCAAGATCATCCTGGGCATCATCAACGACAAGTCCGTCCGCATGGGCATCTTCTTTGGCATTGGCTGTGGCGTGGCGGGCGTCCTGCTCATGTGGTTCCTCCCGTCCGCGCTGCCGGTGCTGCTCGTGGGCGCCTTCCTCTTTGGCATCGTCTACGCCATGACCACGGTGCAGACCCCGCTCTTGGTCCGCTCGGTCTTTGGCAGCGCCGACTACACCAACATCTACTCGCGCATCTCCATGGTGGGCTCGCTCATGAGCGCCTTTGCCGCCGTGTTCTGGAGCTTCGTCATCGACTCGCCGCTGGGCTTCCCTGGCATGTTCGTGGGCGGCCTCGTCTGCATGGCGGTCTGCTGCGCGACCTCGCTCTTTGCCCTTGGCCAGACGGACAAGGTCCGCGCCCAGGCATAGGGACGCATAAAGCATCGACGCGCGGGGGCGTCGGCCATGGGCCGGCGCCCTTTCTTCTTCACCCCTCGGTGCTATTCTTGCCCCAAACCAACCAGAAGGAAGTCCCATGATCTATGTCGTCCGCCATGGCCAGACCCAGCTCAACAGCAGGAAGGCACTGCAGGGCAGGAGCGACCTCCCGCTCAACGACACCGGGCGGGACCAGGCGCGCGCGCTCGCCAAGCTGTTCCTGGAGCGGGGCGTGAGCTTCTCCCGCGTGTTCTCGAGCCCGCTCGTGCGCGCGGTCGAGACGGCGCGCCTCGCAGCGCCGGGCGTGCCCATCTCCTGCGACGAGCGGCTCGTCGAGATGGACTACGGCCCCTACGAGGGCATGGACCTCACCTCCCCCGCGCCCGAGGTCATCGAGTTCTTCAGCGACTTCGTGCACAACCCCGCGCCAGAGGGCATGGAGCAGCTGTCGAGTGTGGTCGCGCGCACGGGCGAGTTCGTCGACACGCTGCGTGGCCTGCCCGGCGACACGCTCGTCTCCACGCATGCCATAGCCATGAAGGGGATCCTCGAGCACCTCACGCCCGACTCCCACGGCGCGTATTGGTCCACCTACGTCGGCAACTGCGCGGTCTATGCCATCGACGAGCACGACGGGGCCTTGGGCGTCCCCCATGAGTTCTTCCCCGGCGTCGGCAGGGCTGGGCAATAGGCCAAACGGCAAGGGGGCGCCATCACGGCGCCCCCTTGGCACTGCCTCCATGTCGCGTGCTGCCTAGGCGTCCCTCGCCTGCCGCGCCGCCTTCTTGGCCGCCCTGCGCTCCGCGCGGATGCGCTTCGCGCGCTCACGGGCCTCGGGCGTGTCCTTCTCGATGAGGGCAAGGAAGTCGTCGGCCTCCGGATCGATGCCACGGTAGATGTGGACGCGACCCGTGAACTCCTCGAACATCCCGTGCACCCACTCGCTCCCCGGATCGGTCGCGCAGAAGGCGGCGCAGGCGTCGTAGTCGGCCAGGCCCTCGCGCGTGAAGGTGCGGTCCTGGTGCGACGTGTAGTAGCGGTCAAAGGGCATCTGCATCATCTTGGCCAGCGTGGCGCGATACGTGTCGACGTCACAGCTCTCCTCGAAGAACAGGCACATCGAGGGCGTCACGGCATCGCCCGTAAACAGCAGCCTGAGCTCGCGCACGAGATAGCCCATGCTGCCCGCGGTGTGGCCTGGCAGTGACACTGCCTCCACCGTGAGGCCGCCCAGGTCGAACACGTCGCCCTCTGCTATCGCCACGGTCTGGGGCCTGCGGCCCTCCTCGAGGAACCAGGGCTCGTCCGCAGACACGATGCCCCGTCCCACGACGATGTCGTGCGCTCGCCGGGCAAGGCGCGTCTCGTAGTCGAGACGCCCTGCCTCGCAGGCGTCCAGGTGAAGCTCGTCGAAGAACCAAGACCCCGCTATGTGGTCGTAGTGGGAGTGCGTGGCCACGACGGTGACGGGCAGGTCGGTGATCATGCGGACGGCCTCGCGCAGGTTGCCGTGTCCGCCCATGGCGTCGACAAGCAGCGCCGAGGTCTTTCCCACCACCAGGTGGCACTGGAAGTCCATGGCGTCGCGAAGACGAAAGACGTGCGGCTCGACCTCGCGCCACGTTATGCAACCCAAGCTGCCCATTGCCTACTTGCCACCCTTGAGCAGGAGCTTGCAGAAGGCGTCGACGCCCCAGCCCACGTACCAGACGCCCGCAAGCATGGCCACGGCGATCTGGATGGGAAGGGTGCCCATGCCGGCGGTGCCCACAGGGCCCATGACCGTGAGTCCGATGGCCCAGCCGCACAGGACCGCGGGCAGGAAGATCCACTTCTCGAAGGCGCTTGCGAACACCACAGCGACGAAGCCGATCACCGCGAGCGTGACGAAGGTGTTGAGGTCGGCGCCAAAGGGCAGGTTCTCCATGCACCACATGGCGACGACGGCCATGAGGTCGGACAGGAGGAACCCAAGCGAAATCTTGACGCCGTCCTCGGCCTTGTTGCCGTTGGTGACGTAGATGCCGGCGCAGATGAGCGCGACGGCGCCGCAGGTGACGCCAAAGTGGCCCGACAGAACCGCCCACAGGGGCGGGAGCAGGGCGATGCCGGTGGCCAGGGCGAGTACTTCCTTCTTCATGCAATGCTCCTTCGTACAAAAAAGGCCGCCGTACCCGTGGTGCGGCGGCCAGGGACCAACGCGTCGGACCTAGTGCATCTGGGGTGCCGGGTCGTCGCAGATCTTGCGGGCAAGGTTCTCGATGGGGCCCTGCAGCAGGAAGGTGACGATGTAGCAGGCGATCCACACCGGGATGATGTTCTGCAGGAAGCCGAACACCGAAGCGATGAGGGGGGCGCCGCCCAGCACGCAGGCGTCCAGGGTGCCCACCAGGTAGCACAGGATGACGGCATAGATCGTATTGATGGGCACGTTGACCAGCGCACCGAACTTGGCGCCCTCGGAGGGGTTGGAGCGCTTCATCGCCCAGTTGACGCCAAACTCGGGGATGGAGGGAATCATGCCGATGATGGTGGCGATGCACCACGCGAACACGAAGTTGATGAAGAACATGGGCCAGATCCAGCCGTTGGACGCATCGGCGGTCTTGAACACGTAGAGGGCGAGGTACTCGCACAGGACGCACAGGACGAGCGCGGTGCACAGGTTGAGGATGGCGGCCTTCACAAAACGCGTCGAGGTCTTCATGGGCATGGTGATTCCTTTCGACTGGCTTTCCATGATGCTCCCCTAGGGTAGTGTCCCGGCGCATGGCCGCCTATGGTCTGCGCCTTAAGGTTCGAGCCCAAAGACGGCACCCGGTTTGTGTTACTGCACCAATGGGGAGCGTTTGGGGCCGCCGCACCAACACGACGGCCCCCTGAAGGCACTGCTGCCGCGCTACGCGCGCGCAGGCTCCTTGATGCGGCTGATCAGGAAGATGGCGAGGATGGTGCCTGCCATGAAGATCCAGTAGCTGAGCGTGAGGTTGCTGACGCCCACGACGCCGATGATGATCAGGCCGGTGCAGCGGATGAGCGTGTTGACCGGGGCGATGAGGCGGTTGGCCTGGATGAAGCCAAAGCGGCCGAAGCAGGTGCCGATCATCGAGGGGATCAGGTTGCCGATGCCGCCGATGCCGAAGCCCACGAAGAAGGCGCAGACGACCGTCATGGGCATGGTGCCGTTGTTGAAGATCATGAGCAGCAGCGACACGATGTACCAGCAGCCATAGATGAGCGAGGCCCTCTTGGTGCCGAACTTCTGGTCGATCCAGCCCCAGATGTAGCTGCCGATGATGCCGAAGACGGCGGCGACGGTCATCATGAGGATGGCGAGGTTGGGCTCGATGCCGAGCTGGATGAAGCGGGTGACCATGTTGGAGACCAGGCCGATGGTAGTCATCCAGAGCAGGCCGTGGCCAAAGCCGATGAACCAGGTGTTGGGGTTCTTGGCGAGGACGGGGAGGGTGAGCCTCTTGGCCTCCTCCTCCTGGGCCTTGAGCATGGTCTCGGCGGCCTCGAGGTCGACGGGCTCGTTGTCGGGCGTGGCGCCGACCATCTCGGGCTCGTCCTTCACCCAGAAGATGGAGGCGATGGCAAGGGCGAAGCAGGCGATGCCGATGATGGTATAGCCGGTCTGCGGGTTGCCGACGCCGTTGAGGAACAGGATGATCGTGGCGGTGCAGAGCGGCAGGCCCATGGAGGCCCAGCCCAGGGCGAGGCCCTTCTTCTTGGGGAACCAGATGTTCATGAGGTTGTTGGGCACGATGTTGACCTGAATCGTGCCGCCCACGACGACCATGACCACGATCATGGCCAGGAACACCGGCATGGACTGGGTGCGGGCGAAGACGAGCGCGGCGACGCCGCAGATCACGTTGCCGAGGACGGCCATCCAGCGGCTGCCCTTCTTGGCAGCGAGCACGCTGAACACAAAGGCGCCCAGCACGCTCACCCAACCGGCGATGCCGGTCATGGCGTTGCAGAGGTTGGGAAGCTCGTCGCCCCAACCGCGCAGCGCCGCAAATGCCTGGGGGTACCAGCTCAGGGTGTCGGTGGCGAGCGCCGCGGCAATGTAGTAGCTGATGGCGCAGTAGATGATCGTCGACCATCCCCACTTGCCGAAGTTGCTCTTCGTAGACTGCGAATCCATTCAAAACTCCTTGCTAAGACGTGACTTGCAGATAACGCAGGCGTGCTACGGTGCCGCGACTAGTCGTCGAAGCCCTGGAACACGGGGACGCCGGTGTAGGTCTTGGCCTCTTCCTCGCCGTCAAGGACGCGGATGGCGCCCGCGGCCATGGCCTCGAGCTCGAACTCGCCGGGATAGGCAGAGACGGGCGCGATCCAGCCGCAGTTCTCCTCGATCGACTTGACGAGGTCCTCGTTGTGGACCATTCCGCCACCCAACAGGATGCCGTCGACCTTGCCGCCCAGGACGGTCGCCATGGAGCCGATGTACTTGTTGATCTGGTAGACCATGGCGTCCCAGGCGCGGGCGGCAGCCTTATCGCCTGCGGCGGCGCGGTCGCAGACCTCAATGGCGTCGGAGGTGCCGAGCAGGTCGACGAAGCCGCCGGTCTTCATGCACATCTTGCGGACCTCGGCGATCGAGTGACCGGCCTCGAGGTAGTTGAGGACCTCGGCCACGGGCACGGCGCCGCAGCGCGTGGGGGCCATCATGCCCTCGCCGCCCACGATGTCGTAGCCGTCGATCATCTTGCCGGCCTTGTGGGCGGAGATGGAGATGCCGCCGCCGATGTGGCACACGATGAAGTTGCACTCGTCATAGCGCTTCCCCATGCCGTGGGCATGGCGGATGGCCGTCTCCTTGAGGTTGAGCGCATGCAGGTGGACGTTGCGGTAGACGCCCTTGATGCCCGTCATGCGGGCGAGGTCGCAGAGCTCGTCGGTGTCGGGCGGGTTGACGACGAAGGCCGGCTTGCCCTGGGCGACGGCGAACTCGTTGGCCAGCTGGCTGCCCAGCTGCGCGGGGTGCTGCACGCCGTTGGCGCCGCGGTAGGCATGGTCGAGCATGACGTCGTTGACGGCGTAGGTGCCGCCCTCGAGGGCCAGCAGGCCGCCGCCACGGCCGACGAAGGCGTCGATCGTGGAGAGGTCCACGCCGTTCTCGGCGAGCGCCTCGAGGATCATGTCGCGACGGTAGGGCATCTGGTCGGAGACGCCCTTGAACTCGGCGAGCTTGGAGGCCTCGTGGGCCACGTTCTTGGTGAAGACCTCGGTCTCGCCGTCGAAGACGCCCACCTTGGTGGAGGTGGAGCCGGGGTTGATGACTAGGATGCGGTAGGTCTTGTCAGACATTGATTAAGCCTCCTTGAGGGCCTGCGAGCGGACGCAGCTCATGACGACGTTCCCGACGAGCTCGGAGACGGGCGCGGAGCGGCTGCAGTCGCAGACGATCTTCTTGAAGCCCTGGAGCATGGGGCCGTAGGCGTCGGCGTGGGCGAAGTTCTGCACGAGCTTGACGCCGATGTTGCCCACGTTGATGTCGGGGCAGACGAGCACGTTGGCCTTGCCCGCGACCTCGCTCTCGCGGTGGACCTTCTTGGCCGCGATCTCGGGACGGATGGCGGAGTCGAGCTGGAACTCGCCATCGATCTTGAGGTCGGGACGGCGCTCGTTCGCGACCTTCACGGCAGCGCGCACCTTGTCGACGAGCGGGCCCTCGGCGGAGCCGTCGGTCGAGTAGGAGAGCATGGCCACGCGCGGCTCCCAGCCCATGAGGGCGGCCACGGTCTCGGCGGAGGTGATGGCGATGGAGGCGAGCTGCTCCGGGTCGGGGTCGACGCACACGGCGGCGTCGCCAAAGCCCAGCAGCGGACCCTCGCTGCCATCCCAGCCGGGGATGTTGAAGATGCCGAGCGAGGAGATGGTGTCGACGCCGTCGGCGAGGCCGATGATGGTC
>SUUD01000171.1 GCA_015062715.1 Olsenella sp.
CCTCGTCGAGCTCGCCCGCGATGGTCTCGATGCGGGCGAGGCGCAGCGTGTCCTGCGTCCGGTTCCACGCGAAGACCTCCTGGCCCGCGGCCGCGAACGCCTTGGCGAAGGACCCGCCGATGAGCCCCAGGCCGACAACCCCCACGCGTCCGGGGACGTAGGTGGGTGCGGCCGCCGCCATCTAGACCGCCTCCGGCGCGATGACGGAGCGGATGCCGCCCACCTTGGCCATGACGGCGTCGAACTGGTCGGGAAGCAGCGCCTGCGCGCCATCCGACCAGGCCTCCGAGGGGCAGTTGTGGACCTCGATCTCGAGGCCGTCGGCGCCTGCCGCCGTCGCCGCGAGGGTCATGTCCGAGACGTAGCGCGTGTAGCCCACCGCATGGCTTGGGTCGGCCACGACGGGGAGGTGCGAGAGGTGGTGCAGGACGCTCACGGCCGAGAGGTCGAAGGTGTTGCGGGTGCGGCTCTCGTAGGTCCTGATGCCGCGCTCGCACAGGATGACGTTCTCGTTGCCCTCGCTCATGATGTACTCGGCCGCCATGAGCAGCTCGTCGATCGTGCCCGAGATGCCGCGCTTGAGAAGGACCGGGGTGGTGGTCTTGCCGACCTCCTTGAGCAGGGTGAAGTTCTGCGAGTTGCGGGCGCCGATCTGCATGACGTCGATGCCGCGGTCAAGGAACAGCTGGACGTCGCGGGCGTCCATGATCTCGGTCACGATGGGCATGTCGAGCTCGTCGCGCGCCTCGCAGAGCAAATCGAGGCCGCGCTCGCCCATGCCCTGGTAGGAGTAGGGGCTCGTGCGCGGCTTGTAGGCGCCGCCACGCAGCAGCGTCGCGCCGGCCGCCTTCACGCGGCGGCCGATCTCGAGCAGGTTGTCGCCCTCGACCGAGCAGGGCCCCGCGATGACGGCGAAGTGCCCGCCGCCGATGCGCACGCCCCGGCCGCAGTCGATGACGGTGTCCTCCGGATGGAACTTGCGGTTCGCCTTCTTGAAGGGCTCGGAGACGCGCTGGACCCGCTCGACGATGTCCATGCTCTCGAGCAGGAACGGGTCGATGCGGCTGGTGTCGCCGATGAGGCCGATGATGGTCTCGTCATCGCCCTGGCTCACGTTGACGCGGAGCCCCTTCGCCTCGACCCAGGCGATGAAGTGGTCGAGCTGCTCTGTGGTCGCGCTCTCGCGGATGACGGCAATCATGGCGTCCCCTCCCATGGGTGCGGCATAGTGGTGCAAATTATTGAACAAGGATGGTAGCACGGCGGGATGTGCCGACCCAGCTTCACGCCTTGGTGTAATCAAATGGTATCTAATGGTCATGTACTTGTCTGTTCCATGCGTGTGTCGTCCCCATTCTTCGCGCCATGTGGCTGCCCTTGGGCTATACTCTCTTGCGCACGCCCTCTTAGCTCAGTGGATCAGAGCGTTCGCCTCCGGAGCGAAAGGTCGCAGGTTCGAGCCCTGTAGAGGGCACCAGGCATGCAGCGCGGGCCGGGAGTCGCCTTCCGGCCCGCTCTTCATGACGCTGGCTTGCCGCCCCACGACGACCGTGAAGGGAGACCCGTTGCCCCCAGCGGAAGAGCAGCTCCTTGGCCTGACCTCCGACGAGGTCTCGTCACGCGTGGAGCAGGGTCTTGTCAACGTCGCTACCGACGTCAGGACCAAGAGCGTGGGGCAGATCGTCGCCACCAACCTGTGCACGCTCTTCAATGCCGTGAACCTCGTGCTCGCCCTGCTCGTCATCTGGACGGGCGAGTACCGCAACCTCATGTTCGTGCTGGTGGTCCTCTCCAACCTGGGCATAGGCATCTTCCAGGAGATACGCTCCAAGATCGCCCTCGACCGGCTTTCGATTCTCGCCTCGCGTGACGTCGAGGTCGTGAGGGACGGGCGCGAGGTCGGGGTGCCGCTGCACTCCCTGGTGCTGGACGACCTCGTCCGCCTCTCCCGCGGCGACCAGGTTCCCGCCGACTGCGAGGTCGTGCGTGGGCGGGTCCTCATGGACGAGAGCCTGCTCACCGGCGAGTCCGTCGCGGTCGAGCGCGGCGCGGGCGACACGCTGCTCTCGGGCAGCTTCGTCGATGCCGGCAGCGCCTATGCGCGCGTGAGCCGCGTGGGGGCGGACGGGTATGCGGCGCGCATCACCGCCGAGGCAAAGCATCACAAGCCGCCCAGCTCCGAGATCATGCGCACGCTGCGGGGCATCATCCGGTTTGCCACCGTCGCCCTGGTGCCCCTGGGCATCGCGCTCTTCCTCAGGGCGCGCGGCACAGGTCAGGACGTCGAGCCGGCTGTGCTCACCACCGTGGCCGCCGTCGTCGGCATGATCCCGCAGGGGCTGGTCCTTCTGACCTCGTCGGTGCTTGCCATAGCAACCACCAGGCTGGCACGGAGGGACGTCCTGGTCGACCAGCTCTACTGCATCGAGACCCTCGCCCGCGTCGACGTCTTGTGCCTCGACAAGACGGGCACGATCACGACCGGGGCGATGGAGGTCATGGGCGTCCGCGCGGCGGCCGGCGTCGGTGAGGACGACCTCGTCGGGGCGCTTGGCCAGATCATCGCCGCCGGCAGGGACGACGCCAACGAGACCGCCCGGGCCATAGCGACGTTTCTCGAGGGCCATGCGGCCGCGGCGCCCGACCATGCCACGCGCCACGTGCCCTTCTCGTCCGCGCGCAAGTATTCGGGTTGCGTGACGGCGGATGGCAGGTCGCTGGCCATGGGCGCGGCCCAGTTCGTGATGGGCACGGCCGCCCCCGCGCTCGAGGGCGAGCTGCGCTCGTTCGGCGAGACCGCGCGCGTCCTGGTCGTGGCCGAGGTCGACGGCTTCGATGACGACGACCGCATCGTGGGCCAGCCGCGCCTGCTGGGCTATGTCGCCCTGCGCGACCAGGTCAGGGAGACCGCGGCCCAGACCATCGAGTACTTCGTGAGCCAGGGCGTCACCCTCGACGTCATCTCGGGCGACGACCCGGTGACCGTCTCGGCGATCGCCCAGTCGGTGGGGGTGCCCGACGCGCGGCGGTGGGTCGACGCATCCACCCTTGAGGGGCCGGAGGAGATACGTGAGGCGGCGCGTGCCTATCGCGTCTTTGGACGCGTGACCCCCGAGGTGAAGCGGGAGCTGGTGCGGGCGCTCAAGGAGGACGGGCACGTGGTGGCCATGACGGGCGACGGCGTCAATGACGTCCTCGCGCTCAAGGAGGCTGACTGCTCCGTGGCCATGGCGAGCGGCTCGGACGCCGCCCGCAACGTGGCGGAGGTCGTGCTCGTCGACAACGACTTCGCGCACATGCCCGAGGTCGTCGCCGAGGGCCGCCGCTCCATCAACAACCTGCAGCGCTCGGCGTCGCTCTTCCTGGTGAAGACGGTCTTCTCGGTGGCGCTCGCCGCCATCTGCGTCATGTTCCCGCCATACCCGTTCCTTCCGGTCCAGATGTCCATGCTGTCCGGCGCCGTCATAGGCGTCCCCTCGTTCGTGCTCGCCCTCGAGCCCAACCGCGACCGGGTGCGCGGCAACTTCCTTGCGAACGTGCTCGCGCGCAGCATCCCTGCGTCGGTGGCCATCCTGTGCGGAATCTGTGCCGTCATGGTCGCGGGGCGCATGGGGGAGTGGGGCTTCAACGTGACGTCGACCACCTGCACGCTGGTCACCGCCCTCGTCGGGGTGGCCCTCATCGTCCGCATATCGCTTCCCCTCACGCGATTGAGGTCGGCGCTCCTGGCGTTCGTCGTCCTCATGCTCGTGGTCGAGGTCGGCCCCTTGCGCGGGTTCTTCCTCATCATGCCGCTTCACATGAAGCAGCTTGTTTACCTCGCGTTCGTTGGAACATGTGGCATCATCTTGTTCTGGAAGCTGTTCGACGTCTCGGTTGTCGCCGCGTCCCCCGGAGGGGTGCTGGCGCGCCTGGCAGAAGGTAGGGGAGGCTCACATGTCGACTGACGCAAGCCATGGCGACATCATCGAAATCGTGGGGAGCGCGGAGTTTGGGCGTGCCGTGGTCGCGGCGCGCCGTGCCACGCGCGTCGAGGCGGGCGGCGTCTCGCGCCTCGCATATGACGTCTCGGGCATCCCCGGGGCGGACGGCATCCCCCACGCGCTCGTCATCCTGCTCGAGAACGTCGTGCGCCGTGCGGCAACCGACGACGAGGCCGTGGAGGCCGCGCGCCGGGTCGTCGTGGCGGGGCTCTCCGGCGCGCAGGGCGAGGAGATCGAGTTCATGCCCGCCCGCGTGCTCTTCCAGGACTTCACCGGCGTGCCGGTCTTCGTCGACTTCGCGGCGATGCGCGACGAGGCCGCCCGGCGCGGCATGGACCCGTCGCTGGTCAACCCCAAGATCCCCTGCACGCTCGTCGTCGACCACTCGGTCATAGCCGACGTCGCCGGTTGCCCCGGCGCCGCCGAGCGCAACGAGCGCATCGAGGCCGACCGCAACCGCGAGCGCTTCGCCTTCCTCAAGTGGGCGAGCGGCTCCTTCGACAACGTCGAGATCGTGCCGCCGGGCGGGGGCATCTGCCACCAGCTCAACATCGAGCGCTTCTGCCGCGTCGTCGCGACCGACGCGCTGGCAGAGGGCGACGAGACGGCCTGCTTCGACACGCTCGTGGGCACGGACTCGCACACGACCACGGCCAATGGCATCGGCGTGCTCGGCTGGGGCGTCGGCGGCATCGAGGCCGAGGCGGCCGCCTTAGGCCAGCCCATCTCCCTGCTCGTGCCCCCGGTCGTCGAGCTCAGGCTCAGCGGGTCGCTCCCCGACGGCACCTCGGGAATGGACCTTGCGCTCA
>SUUD01000172.1 GCA_015062715.1 Olsenella sp.
GGGGGTGAGTAGGACGCGCATCATACTCGTCGACGACCACGCACTTTTGCGCTCTGGGCTCTCCGCGATGGTCGAATATGTGGACGACATTGAGGTGGTGGGCGAGGCCTCGAACGGCCGCGAGGCAATCGAGCTCTACGAGCGCACGCGCCCGGACATCGTCGTCATGGACGTGACTATGCCCGAGATGGGCGGCATCGAGGCATCGCGCATCATTCTCGAACGGCATCCCGATGCCAGGATCCTCGTCATGACTCAGCATGAGGAGAAGAAGTTCATCGAGGCCATCCTCGACGTCGACATTGCCGGCTGCATCGGGAAGCGCGCTGCAGGCACGGAGTTCGTCGCTGCCATCAAGGCTGTCGAGAGGGGAGAGTTCTACCTGCACCCCGCCATCGCTCGTCTTGTGGCGCAGACCCACCGCAAGCGATTCGTGGAGCCCAAGGACACGCTCACCTCGCGTGAGCGCGAGGTGCTTGCCTGCATCGTACGGGGCGACACCAACGCTCAGATGGCGCGGGATCTGCACCTGAGCGTCAAGACCGTGGAATGGCACCGGTCGAACCTCATGAGCAAGCTCGGGGTGCACGGCGTGGCTGACCTGGTGCGCAGCGCCATCGAGCAAGGGCTTGTCGATGATGAGGGGCATATCGACCGAATATAGGCCTCTAACCTGCGGTAATGCTGTCAATTGCCCATTCTACCTGCGAAAATGCAAGTCAATCAGTCGCACCAGTCGCATAACCGTCTTATGTAAAGTTATTACTCGTCGAGGCGGGTAATAACAGCGGTCGAGAGGCGCCGGTATAGGACAACGAAACCGTCATCCGCGCCATTATCGTTTCAATGGTTCAGTCTGAAGTGGCTCATCGAAACAACCTCAATGCCATACCGCATGTGGCTGTCATGAAGTCAGATCACGGGCAGACATCTATAGACCTTTCATAGGTGGCGTTTTGAGGTCACAGCGCAAGTCAATGACTTAGGGAGTCGTGGGCAAGGTCTCCAAGGCCTTAGAACGGCTCTGGTGGCCTCATGAGGGAGGCCTTCGCGCAAGGATACTTCCATAGAGAATTGTGTCAACCGGTTCGCAATGACGAGCGGACTACGGGAACAACCGGCGAGATCGACTGTGGAATGTGAGGTGCGGGAAAGAGAGCATGTGCATGGTTCGTCGACGTGACATGCCACCCGAGTAACCAAAGACACCTAGACTGAAGGTCGAGAGGGGCATCTACTTTACCTGCGGATTTTCATAATAATTCACGATAATATATCTTATGTAAAGTAGAGAGACATCTATGTATCCGCCTGAGTCCGGGACCGTCCCCCTATCGCTTGATGCCGATGTTCGACCGGACGAGCTTCTTAATGCGCTCCTCGGTCTGGTGCTCGTTGCTGACGCCCATCGACACGAGCAATTCGTCGAGGGCCATGAGGCGTGTGGAGCCGCGCGGCACGATGTCCACGCCGCCGCGCGCGATACTGATGACATGGGCTTCTGCAGGCCAGCCAATCTCGGCGAGCGTCTTTCCTTCGACGTCGCTTCCCGGCTCGACCACGTGCGTTCGGACGTTGCGCCGCGAGGTCGGCAGCGAGTCGTCCTCGACCCCCGCGCGGGCGATCGCGAGGTCTGCGTAGAGCTTCTCGTAGAAGGGCTCGACGCCCATGACCTCTGAGGTGACGAAGGCCGTGACCGAAACCAAGACCGCCGCGAGCAGCGTGTTGAGGCTTCCGGTGAGCTCGAAGGCCATGACGACCGACGTCACCGGAGCCCGCACCGCCCCCGAGAAGAGCCCCACGATGCCGAGGACGACGAAGTAGTTGAGGTATGACGGGTCGACGCCGAGGTACGTGCTGGCGAGCTCACCGAACACGAGCCCGATGACGGCCCCCATGGCGACCATGGGAAAGAGCGTGCCGCCCGGTGCCTTGGAGCCAAAGCAGAGGCAGGTGAAGAGGTACTTCCCCACCAGGAGGACCATCAGGAGCCCCACCGGCGTCCTTCCGATCTCCAACAGGCCGATCATCTCGTCGCCACCACAGGTGATCTCGGGGAAGACATGCGCGAAGACGCCCGCGAGAAGAAACGACAGGGCAAGGACGAGCAGCGGTGCGCGACCCTCGATGCGGGCGGAGATCTCCTGCGAGGCGAACATGCCGGCGTTGTGAAGGGCGCCCAGCAGGCCCGCGACCACCCCTATCGCAAGGACGAGCAGGTAGTGCCTGCCAAGGGGCATCTCGGCGACTATGGGGAACGAGAGCACCGGCCGCATGCCGAGGACGCGCGAGGCGACGAAGTCCGCGATGACCGACGAGAACATGACGCTCACCACGAGCGGGCCAGACATGACGTGGTGAATCTCCTCGAAGGCGAACATGACGCCGGTGAGCGGCGCGCTGAAGGCGGCGGACATGCCCGACGCCGCGCCACAGGTGACGAGCAGGCGCTCCTCTCCCCTCTCCTTGCCGAGCAGCCGTGCCACGGCCTTGCCGCAGACGCCTCCGAGCTGGACCGACGGCCCCTCTCGGCCCAGCGAGAGGCCGGCTGCGGTGACCGCGGCACCGCCCAGGAACTTTGCGACGAGGACCCGCCACCAGCTCATGCTCACGAAGCCCGCGACCTCGCCCTCGGTCTGCGGGATGCCCGAGCCGGAGGCGTCGGGCTCCCAGCGCACGAGCAGGACCACGACCGCGAACAGGGCGGTGGCGGCGAGGACGTGGTAGCCCAGGCCCAGGGGATTCGAGGCGGAGAGTTGCGTGATCGCCCTCAGGAGTCCCTCTGCCCGTGAGAGCACGAGGCGATAGGTCGTGACCACGATGCCCGCGAACAGGCCCACGAGCGCCCCCTCGAGCACCTTACCTACCTCGAAGCGCCGTGAGAGGCGCCTGCGTATGACGGGCCTGTCGGATCCGAACGGCATGATTCTCCCCACAAGACAAGACGGCCGCACCTGGGCGACCGTCCTAGGGTACCACCTGATGGCATCGTGGCCGCTAGTAGGTGCCACCACCAACAAAAGAGAAGACTTCCTGCACGCGTACGGTGCGGCCGGGCGCCGGCGCGTGGATGAAGGTGCCGTTGCCGAGGTAGATTCCGACATGTCCCGTCGATGTGAAGATGAGGTCGCCATACGAGAGCTGCGACATGTTGGTCTTCCAGTCACCAGATGCCTTGAGCGACGAGATCATGTCGTAGGTCGTGCGCCCTCGCCCGTAGCCATAGCAGAAGCAGACCAAGCCAGAGCAGTCGAATGAGTTGGGCCCCGCCGCTCCCCAGACGTACGGACAGCCGATGCAGCTGTAGGCCGAGTCGACGCCCGCTCCGCCAAAGGTGCCAGACGTGCTGGTGTTGGTGGTGGGAGTCTCAGCCTTCGGTTGAGACTGAGATGACCCAGCATCCTCCAAAGGGGTCTCCTGGGCTGTCTCCTGGGCAGGTTCCTGGGCAGGTTCCTGCTTGGGTTCCTCAGGTTGCGTGCTCGACCCTGAGCCTGTGGTTGAGGCTTCGGGCTTCGACTCTTGGGCTTGGGTTGAGGTCGAGGTCTCAGACTTGGAGGCAGCGTCCTCTTGCTTTGGCTCGTCAGTGGTGACCGTTGCCTGCTCGGCGGCCTCCAGAGCGCGCGCCATGGCCTCTGCCTCGGCACGTTCCCGCTCCGCCTGCTCGGCCGCCGCCTGCGCGGCAAGCTCCTCCTGGAGCTTCGCATCCAGCGAGTTGTAGTACGAGGCGGCCTCGGCCACCTTCTGCTCGTACTCCCCCACCCGCTCCTGCGTCGCCGCGAGCGTGCGCTCGAGCTCGCGCTGGGTGGCCTCGAGGGCGGCCATCTGGTCGTTGAGCGCATACTGCAGGCCCTCGACCTGCTCGATGGCCGCGGCGTCGCTTCCTGCGACCTTGTCCATGTAGTAGATGCGGCTCACGAGGTCCTCGAAGCTCGTGGCATTGAGGATCACCGAGACGAGGGAGTCCCCTCCCGCCTTGTAGCTCGTGCGCATGCGTTCCCCGAGCACCTGACGTGCCGAGGCCAGGCGTTCCTGCGTCTGGGCGATCTCGCCCTGCTTCTGGGCAATGTCGTACGAACATGCCTCAAGCTGGTCTCCATAGGCGTCGAGCTCGTCCTGGATGGCCTCGAGCTCCCAGCCCAGCGACTCGAGTCGTTCGGCTGCCACGGCCAGGTCATCGGCCGTGTCGGCCATAGCGGGGGTGGGTATCGACGAGAGGACGAGAACGCCGGAGAGTCCGGCCGCGATGAGCGTCCTGAGCTGCTTGTTCATGATGTGTCACCCGCATCCGTAGGGTGTTTGAGCGTCGTGTGGATGCCCCGGGGGGCACAAGACGAATAGTAGGCGCCCTTGACGAGAACATCAAGGGCGCCTCATGACAAATGCGAAAAACAAATGGGGAGTCGTGCCCGAACCGGTCTAGTCGACCTTGACGAGGGTGAAGATCTCCTGGTCGAACTCGGCGCCGACGATCTCGCGCGGCTTGAGGAACGCAAGCTCGAGGATGAAGCCGAAGCCCTCGACCGTGGCGCCCGTCTTCTCGACCAGCTTTGCGCAGGCGACCGTGGTGCCGCCGGTCGCGATGAGGTCGTCGATGATGAGGACCTTGTCGTCGGCGGTGAGGGCGTCCTTGTGGATCTGCAGCTCGTCGGTGCCGTACTCGAGGGCGTACTGCTCGGAGTAGACCTCGCGCGGGAGCTTGCCGGGCTTGCGGGCCGGGACGAAGCCGCAGCCCATGCGCAGCGCGACCGGCGCGCCCAGCAGGAAGCCGCGCGCCTCGGCGCCG
>SUUD01000015.1 GCA_015062715.1 Olsenella sp.
CGCTGGCCATCGACTGCCAGGCGTGCCTGCATCTCGAGGCGGTAGGGGACCACGCCATCGGACGGGCGGAGCACCCCATAGAATCCCGAGAGGATGCGCAGGTGGGCGTCGAGCCACGCCAGGGCGGCCTCGTCGAGCACCTGCGGGGCCAGGTGCTGGTACTGGATGCCCTCGTAGGCCAGGACCGCCGCGGTGACGTCGCGGCCCAGGTCCATGTGGGTGAAGCGGTCAAAGTTGAGCTCGGCCAGCTTGTCGCTGCACTTCCAGAGGGCCTTGGCCTCGTCATAGGAGAGCGCACCCACCGCAGCCGCGAGCCTGCGCGCGTCGTCCAGGAAGCGCGGTGTCGAGGCGGCGCAGGGCGGCCCCTCCACCACGTTCATCTTCTTGGCAGGAGAGACAATGAACCCCAGCTCGGAGCGGGTGCCCATGGGCTAGCCCTTGGTGCGGACGGAGGACAGGCTCGAGAAGTCCACGTGGCAGTAGCCGCCCGGGTTCTTCTTGAGGTAGTCCTGGTGGTACTCCTCGGCGGGCCAGAAGCAGGACAGTGGCGCGAGCTCGGTCACCACCGGGGCGTCGAGCGTGGCCTGCACCGCGTCGAAGGCGGCCCGCAGTGCGGGCAGGTCGGCCTCGTCCACGTAGAAGACGCCGGTGCGGTACTGGGTGCCGCGGTCGTTGCCCTGGCGGTTGAGGATGGTGGGGTCAATCACCTTGAAGTACTGGTCCATGATGGTGGCAAGCGACACCTCGGCGGGGTCGTAGCGCACGCGCACGGTCTCGGCATGCCCCGTGGTGTTGGAGCAGACCTGCTGGTAGGTGGGGTTGTCGAGCATGCCGTTGGCGTAGCCGCTCTCCACGTCGACCACGCCAGCGATGCGCGAGAAGTACTCCTCGATGCCCCAGAAGCAACCTCCGGCGAGGTAGATCTCGCGCGTGTTGGTGGTGTCCATGCGCACTCCCTCCGAGTAGGCGAACCCCGCCATTATCCCAGATGTGTCGGGCTGTGTCGGGTGTCGGGGGCTGCCACGGCTGCCACGGGGACGGTCCTTCCGGCTGGTCCACCTGCCACGGGCACCTGCCACGGGGACGGTCCTTCTGGCAGGTCGACCTGCCAGAAGGACCGTCCCCGTGGCAGACCCGTGGCAGACTCGCGCACACACTATCGGTGGTAGTAGCCGTGACGCTCGTACTTGGGCTCGCAGCACACGTTGATGCCCAGGTCGCGGTAGACCTTGCGGTCGGTGGGCGAGATGATCACCGAAAAGTACGCGTCGCAGCCCTGCAGGCGGTCGGACGCGGCGATGGCCTGGGCCGCGCGCTCGTCGGTTGCC
The DNA here is from genome assembly GCA_015062715.1 of Olsenella sp. Classification (GTDB taxonomy): domain Bacteria; phylum Actinomycetota; class Coriobacteriia; order Coriobacteriales; family Atopobiaceae; genus SIG37. The sequence goes on from SUUD01000015.1 coordinate 1,329, forward strand.
GAGCTGATGGATAGGGCGATGAGCATCTCGTCGGAGTGCAGGCGCGGGTTGCGGCTGCGCAGGTGCTCGGTCTTGAGGTGGGTGATGGGCACCAGGGCCTCGTCGCTCACGATGAAGGTCTTCTTGGGGATGCCCGCTTCGTGCTTGAGTGCGTTGAGCAGAAGGCTCGACGCGGCGCCGAGCAGGTCGGACGTCTTGCCGGTCACCACGTCGCCGTTGGGCATGACCATGGCGGCGGCAGGTGCCCCGGTCTCGTCCTCCTTGGCCAGGCAGGCGGCGTGGGCGGGGGAGAGGTCGACGGTCACCTCGACCTGCTTCATGAGGATCTCGATCTTCTCGAGCGCAGAGGCCCCAAGGCCCGTGCGCTTGAGCTCCTCGGCGGTGTTGAAGTAGCGGCGCACGATCTCGTTTTTGCCGGCCTCGCGACAAACCTCGTCGTCGCTGATGCACAGGCCCACCATGTTGACGCCCATGTCGGTGGGGCTCTGGTAGGGGCTCTCGCCCATGATGCGCTCCATCAGGGCCTTGACCACGGGGAACGACTCGACGTCGCGGTTGTAGTTGACCGTGACCTCGTTGTAGGCGTCCAGGTGGAAGGGGTCGATGATGTTGTTGTCGTCGAGGTCGGCCGTGGCGGCCTCGTAGGCGACGTTGACCGGGTGCTTGAGCGGGAGGTTCCACACGGGGAAGGTCTCGAACTTGGCGTAGCCAGCGTCGACCCCGCGCTTGTGCTCGTGGTAGAGCTGCGAGAGCGCCGTGGCGAGCTTGCCCGAGCCGGGGCCCGGCGCGGTGATGACCACGAGCGGGCGGCTGGTCTCGATGAAGTCGTTCTTGCCGAAGCCATCCTCGGACACGATGTGGTCGACGTTGGAGGGGTAGCCTTCGATGAGGTAGTGGCGATAGACCCTGATCCCCATCGACTCGAGGCGCCGCTGGTAGGCCTCGGCCTTGGGCTGGCCGGTGAAGTGCGTGATCACGACGGAGCCCACGTACAGGCCCATGCTGCGGAAGGCGTCCATGAGGCGCAGGGCGTCCTCGTCGTAGGTGATGCCGATGTCGCTGCGGCGCTTGGAGCTCTCGATGTTCTCGGCGCTGATGACGATGACGATCTCGGCCTCGTCGGCCATGGTGGCGAGCATGCGGACCTTGGAGTCGGGCTCGAAGCCGGGGAGGACGCGGCTGGCGTGGTAGTCGTCGAAGAGCTTGCCGCCGAACTCCAGGTAGAGCTTGCCGCCGAACTGGTCGATTCGCTCGCGGATGCGCTTGGCCTGCAGCTCGATGTACTTGTCATTGTCGAATCCGATGCGCATGTGAGTCCCCTCGCCTGTGGGCGGTCAGTCGGTCCTCTCAAGTTTCGCACACGCATGGGGGCAATTGGCCTCTCTTTCAGCGACTTGCACAACGCCCAGATATGCTGGTGCGGTCTTGTGGATTCTTGGATGAGGGCAGGGTTTGTCCACGCGGGCCAATGTGGCACAGACGGAGCGGTGCTACCCTGTATCTCGCAGTTTGTGGATGGCAATACGTCATATGACGTATTCGTATGAGCACGAGGAGCGGCGCGTGTCAACGAGGAGCAGGTCAGGGGCCCTAGACGTCACCGAGGGCGTCATCTGGCAGCAGCTGCTCCAGCTGGCGTGGCCCATCGTGCTCTCGAGCTTCTTCCAGCAGGCGTACATGTTGGTGAACGCCTTCGTGGTGGGCCAGTTCTCGACCAAGGACGTCCTGGGTGGCATCCAGGCGACCTCGGCCATCTGCGACCTCACCATCAGCTTCTGCATTGGCATCGGCGCGGGCTGCGCGGTCATCGCCGGCCAGTTCTTTGGCGCCCACGAGGACGAGAAGCTCTCCCGCGCGGTCCACACCGGCGCCGCCATCGCGCTCATCTTGGGCTTCGTCGCCGCGCTGGGTGGCCAGATCGTCATCCGCCCGGTGCTCACCGCCATGCACACCCCGGCCGAGCTGCTCGACGAGGCCCTGGTCTACGGTCGCTGGTACTTTGGCACCATGGTCTTCTGGCTCTTCGAGAACATGTGCGGCGGCATGCTGCGCGCCGTGGGCGACTCGCGCACCCCGTCGGTCGTCATCGGACTCGCCTGTCTGCTCAACGGCATCCTCGACCTGGTCTTCGTGGCCGGGCTCGACCTGGGCGCCATGGGCGTGGGCATGGCGACCTTCCTCTCGGTGGGCTTTGCCGCGGCGGCCATGTCGTGGCGCCTCATGGCGGTCGACGGCCCCTGGCAGCTGCGCCTGCGCGACATCCGCATCGACCGCGAGCTGGTGGGCGACATGCTCAGGTGCGGCATCCCCATGGGCTTCCAGTGGTCGGCCTACGGCATCTCGAACGTCATCGTGCAGTCGTCGATGAACTCGTTCGGCGCCGACGTGGTCACCGCTTGGGGCCTGCAGGGCCGCATCACCGGCATCACGTGGATGGTGCTCGAGTCGGTGGGCACGGCGCTCACGACCTTCTCGGCGCAGAACTTCGGCGCGCGCAACATCGACCGCATGCGCCGGGGCATCCGCGAGGCCATGGTCATCACCTTCGTCGCGTCGCTGACCATGAGCGCCGTGCTCAACGCCGGCATCGAGGGCATCGCGCGCTTCTTCATAGACGACGCGGGCATCATCTCCGTGACGGCGCACATGACCCGGGTCATCGCCTTCTTCTACCTCTTCTACGGCATGACCGAGAACTACTCGGGCATGATCCGCGGGGCGGGGGAGAGCCTGCGGCCCATGGTCATCACGCTCACCGGCACCTGCGTCTTCCGCATCGTGTGGCTCATGGTGTTCCTGCCGCTCAACCACACCCTCGACATGGTGCTGTGGAGCTACCCGCTCTCGTGGGCGCTCACCGCCCTCATCTACTTCTTCTACTATCGCTTTGGCCACTGGCTCATCCATGCCGAGGAGCACGAGGCGGCCCTGCTGGGCGTCGCGGAGTAGGGCGCGCGGCCTCTTGCGGTTCGCTTAAGGTAGCTCTGGCATCATCTCCCTCAACCTCAGGTTAGGGAGATGATTCACATGAGGAAGAACTTGATGCCCACCGCACGCACCGTCGCGACCATTGCCCTGGCGGCCCTGCTCGCAGGCTGTGCCGGCACCGCCGGTGCCGAGACCCAGGATCAGCAGACGACGGTCGAGACCGAGCAGTCGGGCAAGGTCGACGCGCTTTCGGACGTCACGACGACGCAGGCCGAGGCCGAGACCACGCAGTCCGCGGAGGTCACGGGCACGACCGGCGGGCTCGTCTCGGCGGCCGACCTCTTCACCGACCGCGACCTCGCGCAGACCGCCGACCTCGCGGATGCCACATACCTCACGCTGGCTGACGGCCAGGACCTCAGCATCACCGAGGAGGGCGTCTACGTGGTGAGCGGCACGGCCACCAACGTGACCATCCGCGTGGAGGCCGACGACGCGGCCAAGGTCCAGATTGTGCTCGACGGCGCGACCATCACCAACGACGACGCGCCCGCCATCTATGTCGTCTCGGCCGACAAGGTCTTCGTCACCACGACCGACAGCGACAACGCCCTGAGCGTGACCGGCACCTTCGTGGCAGACGGCGAGACCAACCTCGACGCCGTCATCTTCTGCCGGAGCGACCTGGTGCTCAACGGTACCGGCACGCTCACCATCAGCTCCACCGACAATGCCGTGAGCTGCAAGGACGACCTCAAGGTCACCGGCGGCACCCTCATCATCGACTGCGTGGAGGACGCGCTCGAGGCCAATGACTCGGTGGCCATCGCGGGCGGCGACATCCAGATCACCACGCAGAAGGACGCCATCCATGCCGAGAACGAGGACGACGCCACCGGCTACGTCTACATCGGCGGAGGCACGCTCACCATCAATGCCGGGGACGACGCCATCCAGGGCACGGAGTTTGTCCAGATCGACGACGGCACGCTCACGCTCGTGGGTGAGGAGTGCATCGAGGGCACGTACGTGCAGATAAACGGTGGCACCATCGACATCCAGGCGTCCGACGACGGTATCAACGCGTCCGACAAGTCCACCTATGCGACGCCCACGATCGAGATCAACGGTGGCACCATCACCATCGTGATGGGCAGCGGAGACACCGACGCGCTCGACTCCAACGGCTACCTCATCATCAATGGCGGCACGGTCGACATCACCGCCCAGTTCGCCTTCGACTATGAGATTGGGGCGGAGCTCAACGGTGGCACCGTTACGGTCAATGGCGAGCAGGTCACGACCATCACGGAGTCCATGATGATGGGCGGCATGGGCGGTCCAATGGGCGGCCAGATGGGCGAGATGCCCTCCGACATGGGTGAGGCTCCCAGCGGCGAGATGCCCTCCGACATGGGCGGCGGCATGCAGGGCGGTCCTGCCGGCGGTCCCGGCGGCATGGGCGGTGGCCCCGGCTTCTAGCGGGGACGGGACACCCACCCATCAGAAAGTGCAGCGTCCCTTTGGACAAACTTTGTCCAAAGGGACGCAAACTGGCCTTCGGGGGCGGGTTTTGCGTCCTTCTTGGCAAAGTTTGTCAAAAGGGACGCACGCCTGGGTCGTGAAAATGTCACCTAACTATGGGTTCACGCAGTTGATGCGGTCGCCCGCGAGGTAGCTGCGCAGGTCCTCGATGACCATGTTGATCATGCGGTCGCGTGTCTCATAGGGGCACCATGCGATGTGCGGCGTGAGGTAGCAGTTCTCGACGTTCTCGAGCGGCGTGTGGTCGTTCGTCAGCTCGGTCGAGGAGGCGTCGGCGCCAAAGCCCCACATCTTGCCGCTCTTGAGGGCGTCCACGACGTCCTGCTCCACCACGTGGCCCGGGCGCGCGATGTTGATGACGATCACGCCGTCCCGCATCTTGTTGATGTTCTCCTTGCGGATGATGTCGCGGCTCTGGTGGTTGAGCGGGCAGGAAACGAGGATGACGTCGGAGTTCGCGAAGACCTCGTCGAGGTCGGTGGCGATGTGGGTGTCCGCCGTCTCGAGCTCGGGGTGCCCGTGGCGCGAGTAGCCAATGACCTTCATGCCGAAAGCGTTGGCCATGCGGCCGGCGGCCTGGCCAATCTCGCCGAAGCCGATGATGCCCATGGTCTTGTCGAGGAGTTCCATGTGCGGCTTCAGCCAGAAGCACCAGTCGGGGCTCTCGACCCACGCCCCCTGGTTCACGGCGTCGGCGTGCAGCCCCACCATGTTGGTGATCTCGAGCAGCAGCGCCATGGCCATCTGGGCCACGGCCATGGTGGAGTAGCCCGGGCAGTTGCACACGCTCACACCGTGCTCGCGCGCCGACTCGATGTCGATGACGTTGTAGCCGGTGGAGAGCAGGCCGATGTACTCGAGGTTGGGGCACTGCTCGAAGACCTCGCGACCGATGATGACCTTGCTCGAGATGACGATTTCGGCATCGCCGATGCGTTCTACGACGAGCTCGGGCGGGGTGCGGTCGTAGATGGTGAGGTCACCCATCTGGGCGATGGGGTCCCATGAGATGTCCCCGGGCACCGTCGCCCATGCGTCGAGGATGACGATCTTCTTGCGCTTCTTGTCTGCCATGTGGGCCGCCCCTCCCTTGTGTGTCTTTCAGGAACGGCACAAACGGTACGCGAGCGGGGCGCTTCGGGACTGCCCCCTTTTGGGCAAAAAGCACCTGCATATCTGCCCAAATGGGATAAGGCCAAGCCCGGCGGAACCGCGGCGCGGCTATACCGCGAGCCTCCCCTCCATCCAGGTGATGGCCTGGCGGTACGTGTCGAGTCCCTCGGGCTTGGAGACGTCGCGGTCGAAGTCGTGCTCGAGGTGGTAGACGGTCACCATCTTGGTTCCCCGCTTGGCGCGGAAGAGCGACTTGGGGATGCGATAGGGCACGTCGCCGTCGTCGGTGCTGGCGGTGACGAAGAGGGGAGGCAAGGCGGCGACGTCGTCCGGCGTGAGTGACTGCTCGCGCGCCCGGTCCTCGTCGACGCCCAGCATGCGGACCCAGTCGCCCGTCTGGCGTGCGTGGATGTAGAGCGCGAAGCGCAGCTCGAAGGGCCCGCTCGTCACGGGGCCGCCCGAGGTCAGCGCCAAGACGGTCTTCTCGGACACGGCGGGAAGCGAGGTGTAGGTGGCGCACGGCTCCCAGAAGGTGGGGTCCATGAGGTCGTGGTAGCCGTAGAAGTCGAGGATCCCCAGGGGCTCGGGGGCAAGGCCCGCGCGATGGATGTCGCGTGCGAGCACGAGCGCGAGGTAGGCGCCCGAGGAGCGGCCGAACAGGAAGTGGCTCCCCAGGCCCAGCTCGGCCGCGAGCTCGTGCGCAAACCATGCCCAGCCCTCGAGCACGGCCGCGGTGATCTGCGGCAGGGGCGTCTCGGGCGCCAGCGGGTAGTCGAGGCATACCAGGGTGAAGCCCGCGCGCACCAGCTCGCCCACGTAGATCGCGGGCAGGTCGTCGCGCTCGCCGTAGAGAAGGCCGCCCCCATGCAGGTAGAGGATGCCCACGTGGCGGTCGGCCGTGGCGTCGGGCCGGTGGATGGTGACGCCGGTCTCGAGCCCCGCCGTTCGGATGGTCCTGGTCTCGGTCATGTGCGCCTCCCTGATGGCTGGGACGTCCCGCCCCTCACGCGCCGAGCAGCGCCACCAGCTTGATGGCGAGCAGGATCTGCGTGAGGTCGTTCGAGTCGTGGATGTCGAGGCCATAGGTCTCGCGGACGCGCTCGACGCGGTAGCGGATGGTCTTGGGGTGGATGTAGAGCTGGTTCGCGGCCTCCTTGTAGTTGAAGCCGCAGGTCGAGAGCACCTGGAGCGTCTCGAAGAATGCGGGGTTCTCCTTGCGCATGCGCACCAGGCGCGGGTCGATGAACTCGTCGATGTTGTTGAGGTCGCCCACCTGCACCAGGAGCTTGTAGACGCCAAGGTCCTCGTAGCGGACGCTCTGGTTGTCGGTGCGGTTCGAGTCGAACAGGCGGTAGACCGAGAGCACCTCGTCGTTGATAGCGGGGATGGAGTCGCGGTCGGCCGTGCCCGAGAGGGCGGCGAGGTGGACGAAGGGCGGGAACTCGTCGTCGGCATGCATGTCCGAGAGGGTCCTCTCGATGGTCTCCATGCGGAAGCCGACCGATCCCGTGCTGAAGTTGCGCAGGTAGATGATGCGATTGCCGTTCTGGTAGTAGGCGATGCTGTGGTAGGTGCGCTTGAGGCGCTGCGTGAGCGCCCGGGCGAGGTCCTCGAGCCGCTCGCTCTGGGTGGGGTCGGTGATGGAGAGGCGCACCAGCAGGGCCTGGTAGTTGGGCTGTAGGCCAAGCCCCAGTCGCTGGAGCGCGTCCTCGAGGGCGGCGTGGTTGGGGAAGCGGTTGAGCAGCAGGTCGTGCACGAGGGAGTTGTTCTCGTTGAACACGCGCTGCTCGATGGCGGCCTGCTTGAGCAGCTCGCTCTGCAGCAGGGTCGCGTAGTTCTCGACGGCCATGTAGTCGATGGGCGAGAGCTCGTGGACCGAGGCGTGCAGCATGAGGTAGATGACGCGCCGCTCGAGTCCGGGCACCAGCACGGTGACCGCGCTGCGGGCCGTGTCGTCAGGATAGAAGAGCATGGCCTGGTAGTAGTGGAAGGTCTGGTAGCGGCCGCGGGGAATCTCCTCGAGGTGGTAGCGGTTGAATCCGTCCAGGCCCTCGGTGGTCGAGATGCGGATGTCGTTCGCGCGGTCGAAGTAGGTCACGTCGTAGTGCGTCGCCTCGCCGAGCTTGCGGATGATGTCGTAGATGCTGGGCTGCTCGAGCGCCAGGCGGGTCACCTCGCGGTGCACGTCGAAGAAGCGGTTGAGCAGGGTCATGTTGCTGTCGATCACGTTACCCATGACGTCCATGAGGATGGGCTCGTACTTGGTGTCGGGCGTGACCTGGACGATGGGCACGCAAAGCTCGTCGCACACCTCGACGATGAACTTGGGGACGTGCTTGACGAAGCGCTCGGGCTTGAAGACGACGCCCGCGAGGTCGAGGTCGGCGACCTTGCGGAAGAAGTCGCGGATCTGCTCCTCGTCGAGGTTCTGCAGGGCGTAGAAGCTCGTGATGAGCAGCAGGCCCGGCTTGCCCCACTTCTCGATGTCGGCGGCCTCCATGACCATGGCGTTGGTGACGGAATGGTCGAGCCCCCGCTCGCCAGCGACCACGGTCGCGCCGGCAAAGGAGGGGAACAGCAGCGTCTCGCGGAGGGTCATGACCGGGGCATCGACGGTTGTCTGGGGCATGGCGTCCTCTTCTCGCGCGCGACCTATACGGACCTGAACACATTATCAGGTATGGGCATATGTCACTGCTTTTCCTTAAGGGATAAAGAACTGTCCTTTTTTGTCCCACGGGGAAAAGGAAGCCCAGAAACCGTCCTGCAATCATCGTAGGCAGAGGTAACAGGGGCCCCAAGGGACGGCCGCCCGCGGGCCACGCACCGACTTGTCAAACCAGCTTGCAGTTCACAAGAAAGAGGAGGAAGACCCATGGCTCTCTTCACCGTCGTGAAGAAGAACAGCTACCAGGACTCCATCAACCTGATGCTGCTCACCAACGAGGTCAACGCGCTCGAGGGCGTCAACAAGTCCCAGATCATGATGGGCACCGACGCCAACAAGGACATCTTCAACAATGCGGGCCTGCTCACCGACGAGGCTGCCGCCGCCGACCCCTCCGACATGGTCGTCGTCGTCGACGCCGACGACGAGGCCACCGTCGACGAGGTCCTCGCCGTCGCCGAGAAGTTCCTCTCGGACCTCTCCACCAAGAAGGAGGCCTCCGGCATCCAGGAGGCGTCCAACTGGGAGGAGGCCCTCGCCATGCTCCCCGACGCCAACCTCGCCCTGTTCTCGACCCCCGGCGAGTACACCGCCCCCGAGATCGAGAAGGCCCTCAACCGCGGCCTTCACGTCTTTAGCTTCTCCGACAACATCTCCCTCGAGGACGAGGTCCGCCTGAAGAAGCTCGCCCACGAGAAGGGCCTCATGCTCATGGGTCCCGACTGCGGCACCGGCGTCATCAGCTCCATCCCCGTGGCCTTCACCAACGTGTCCAAGCCGGGCAACATCGGCATCGTCGGCGCCTCGGGCACCGGCATCCAGGAAGTTGCCGCCATCATCGACCGCCTGGGTGGCGGACTGATCCACGCCATCGGCACCGGTGGCCGCGACCTCAACGAGGCCGTTGGCGCCACCACCGTGAAGGACGCCATCATCGGCCTCGAGAACCACGAGCCCACCGACGTCATCTGCGTCATCTCCAAGCCGCCCGCGCCCGCCGTGCGCGACGAGGTCGTCGACCTGCTCGAGAAGTGCACCAAGCCCGTCGTGGCCATCTTCCTGGGCGAGAAGCCCGAGGCGCACCAGGGCAAGGTCTACCTGGCCCACACCCTCGAGGAGACCGCGCGCATCGCCGTCGACCTGGCCAACGGCAACGAGGTCAAGAAGAACTACCTCGAGCCCCTCGACTTCCAGTGCGACCAGCCCCTCGGCGAGGACAAGACCGTCATCGGCCTGTACTCCGGTGGCACCCTGGCCAACGAGGCCGGCATGCTCGTGTCAGAGGCGCTCGACCTGGGCGGCGTCGTGAAGGAGGAGGGCTTCATCCTCCACTCCCAGGGCTACGACGTCATCGACCTGGGCGACGACATCTACACCCAGGGCAAGCCGCACCCCATGATCGACCCCGAGGTCCGCATCAACTACATCCGCAAGTACGGTGCGATGGAGTCCACGGGCGTCATCCTGTTCGACTGCATGCTGGGCTATGGCTGCCACCCCGACATGGCCGCCGCCCTGGCGCCCGTCATCAAGGAGCAGCTCGAGGCTGCCAAGGCCGAGGGCCGCGAGCTCTACTTCGTGGGTTCGGTCACCGGCACCGAGCGTGACCCGCAGGACTACCACAAGTCCTTCGCCACCCTGCGCGAGGCCGGCGCCATCATGGAGACCTCCAACGCCCGCGCCATCCGCCTCGCCCTCGAGCTCAAGGGCATCCACTTCACCGAGGAGGACCGCGAGGTCGTCCCCTACGAGGTCAAGGACACCTCTCCGCTGCCCGCCCCCTCCGAGCAGGTCATGGAGCTCCTCAACACCACCCCGCGCATCATCAACGTGGGCGTCGAGAGCTTCAACGAGTCGCTCAACGCCTATGGCGCCAAGTCGGTCCAGTTCTCCTGGAAGCCGCTCGCCGGCGGCAACAAGCGCATGATCCACCTCCTCAACGAGCTCGAGAAGGTCGAGGGCATCGATGAGGCCAACGAGCGCATCTGCAACCGCTTCAAGGAGTCGCAGCCGTTCCTGGTCGACGTCGTCCCCGCCAAGACCGTCATCCCCGAGCTCAATCGCGAGCAGAAGACCCTGCTGCACGCCGGTCCCCCCATCAAGTGGGAGAACATGATGGGCCCGATGAGGGGATCCTGCATTGGCGCCGCCCTCTTCGAGGGCTGGGCGGCCACCGAGGAGGAGGCCGTCGCCATGCTCGAGGCCGGCGAGGTCGAGTTCATTCCCTGCCACCACTGCCACGCCGTGGGCCCCATGGGCGGCATCACCTCCGCCAACATGGCCGTCCTCGTGGTGCGCAACATGGCCGACGACACCGTCGCCTACTGCACCATGAACGAAGGCATCGGCAAGGTCCTGCGCTTTGGCGCCTACAGCCAGGAGGTCGTCGACCGCCTGCACTGGATGGCCGACGAGCTCGGTCCCGTGCTGGCCGCGGCCCTCAAGAAGAAGGAGGGCGGCGTCAACCTCAACGTCCTCATGGCGCGCGCCATCACCCAGGGCGACGAGTTCCACCAGCGCAACATGGCCGCCTCTCTCAACTTCCTCAAGGAGGTCGCGCCGCTCATCGTCCAGACCGACTACTCCGACGAGGTCAAGCAGCGCGTCATCCAGTTCCTTGCCGACACCGACCAGTTCTTCCTCAACGTCATGATGGCCACCGGCAAGTCCATCGTCGACTACGTCCGCAAGGACAAGGAGGGCTGCGTCGTCTCCACGATGACCCGCAACGGCTACGAGTTCGGCATCCGCGTCTCGGCACTGGGCGACGAGTGGTTCTGCGCGCCGGTCAACACCCCGATTGGCCTGTACTTCACCGGCTTCACCGCCGAGGACGGCTGCCCCGACAACGGCGACTCCGCCATCTGCGAGACGGTCGGCGTGGGCGGCATGGCCATGGTCGCGGCCCCCGGTGTCACCCGCTTCGTCGGCGCCGGCGGCTTCGAGGACGCCCTCAACATCTCCAACGAGATGGAGCAGATCTGCGTGACCCACAACCCCAACTGGTCGATCCCGACCTGGGACTTCAAGGGCACCTGCCTGGGCATCGACATCCGCAAGGTCGTCGCCACCGGCATCACGCCGATCATCAACACGGGCATCGCCCACCGCAAGGCCGGCATTGGCCAGGTCGGTGCCGGCACCGTCCGCGCCCCGCTCGCCTGCTTCGAGAAGGCCCTTGAGGCCTACTGCGCGAGCCTGGGCATCGAGTAGGCGGACTGGCCCGATGACGGGGGAGGGAGCCATCAGCACCTACGTGCTGGAGCAGGGATTGGATGGGGCGCGCGGATTCGTCCACTCCACATTCCGCTCGAGCCTGAACGTGGCGGCTGATGGCTTCCTCCTTCATGTCGGCAAGGTCAACGACCCGCTCTCCTGCCTGGGAATGGCCGTGCCCGAGGACGAGATGCGCGAGCTTCTCGGTAGGGCATGCCAGGAGGACCTCGTCGTGTTTGGCGAGGGATTCCTGCGGGTCTACAGCACCGGCGGCGTCACGAGGATTGACTATGCCGGATTTGGCCACGTGGACACCAGGATTCCCCGTCTGGGCAAGGCCTGGTCGGAGAAGACCCTCGCATGTGCCATATCTGACGTTGACTTTCGCAAGGGCGCGGGCTTCCATCCTTCCCATGCCCTCGCGGAGGCCCTGCTCGACCTCTCGCAGGCGGCTGGCGGGGAAGACGGTGGCCCCAGCCTCGTGGCTGGTGCCGCCGACTTTCTCATTGGCCGGGGGCTTGGCCTCACCCCTTCGGGCGACGACCTGCTTGCCGGCTTTGGGTGCGCCCAGTGGGCACGGTCACATGAGGACCTGCTCGCGGGAATCCGGACGGAAGGGCTGCCCGGGCGCACCACCGACGTGAGCGTGGCCTATCTGCGCGCCATGGCAGACGGCTACGCGAACCCGGATTTCGTCTCGCTCGTTCGCGCGGTGGACGACGGGGATCTCCGGCTCACCAGAAAGGCGGTCGAGGGAATCCTCGCCGTCGGTCACACCTCCGGCCACGACAGCCTGTTGGGCTTTGTCGTTGGCATGGGCCTGCTCGATCGCCTGGGCGGGCCCGATGCGTTTTCCTGCTAAAAGTAGTTTCGAGAGAACGGACTTCGAAATGGCTACAAAGGCTACCAAGAAGAAGTTCACCTATAACCCCACCACGGCGATCGTCGCGTCGATGGTCATTGGCTTTGTCGTGGGTGCCGTCGTTGGCGAGCCGATGAGCAACGTGAAGTTCATCGGAGACATCTTCTTCCGCCTCATCCAGATGGGCATCGTGCCCTTCGTCATGTGCACCATCATCGAGGCCGTTGGCGGGCTGACCGCGAAGGACCTCTCTGATGTCGGCCTCAAGGGCATCGTGTGGTTTGCCGCGTCATCGGTCCTGGCGTCGGCCTTCGGCATCATGTGCACCCTTGTCTTCAAGCCGGGGGCCGGCCTTGCCGGGTCTGCCCTCGTGCAGAACGCCACAACGACCGCGGAGGCCTCCAACGTCACGCTGCAGGACACCCTCACCGGCTTCTTCAGCACCAACATCGTGAACTCGATGGGCGCCGGCGCCATGGTCCCCTGCATCGTCTTCGCCATCGCCCTCGGCCTCTCCTGCTCCGCCTGGCGCCAGACTCACGACAACAAGTGCCTGGTCTATGACACCTGTGTCCAGGTCGCTGCCTTGTTGCTCTCCATCATCCGGGGTGTGATGACAATAGCCCCCATAGGCATCTTCTGCTATGTCGCGGCCATGATTGGCACCCTGGGGGTGGAGGTTCTGGTGCCCTTGCTCAAGTACCTGCTCGTCCTGGGCGGTGCGGTCCTCGTCTTCATGCTCATATGGATTGCGGTCGTGTGTCTGAGGTGCCGGTTCTCTCCTGTCCGTCTCGTCAAGAAGATGTGGCGCATGAGCGTTATGGCACTGTCCACCACGTCGAGTGCGGTTACCCTGCCCGTCGAGATGGAGGATGCAAAGGAGTTGCTCGGCCTGCGTGACGACATCGCCGACCTCGTTCTTCCGCTCGGGATGCCCCTCAATTCCAACGGGGCGTCCATCCACCTGGCCGTGACCGCCTTGACCATAGCCGAGATTTACGGCGTCACCTTCGGTACGGCCCAGCTCGTCTCGCTGACCGTTATCTGCACGCTGCTCTCGCTTGCCAACGCAGTTGCACCGGGTGCGGACATCGTCTCGCTGACCATGATCGTCCCGCAGCTCGGACTTCCGCTCGACAGTATTGGCATCTTTGCCGGCCTCTCCTATCCCGTCGGTGCCATCCGCACGATCCTCAACGTCAACTCCGACGTGTACTGCGCTCTGATGGTTGCTGCCGACTACGAGGACGGCATCGACCGGGCCAAGTTCGACGCCGACCTGTAAGAAGGACTCTGATCGGCAGGGGTTCATTAGACCCATTTAGCATGGTCGGGCACTAGCACTAGTCTTTATCCCCAAGGGATAAACGTATGCTCCAATCTCTCCTTTTGGGGAAAGGAATCAGAGGCATGCCCTACCTAGACTGAAAGTGTCAGGAAAGGCGGGGGAGGAGCCCCCAACGGGGTGATCCCCCAACAGATAGAAGGGATAGAAATGGCTACAGAAAAGAAGGGCATCAGCATCACGACGTGGATCGTGATCTCGATGATCGCCGGTGTCATCGCCGGCGTCGTCCTGGGCGAGACCATGACCCAGGTCAAGTTCATTGGCGACATCTTCTTCCGCCTCATCCAGATGGGCATCGTGCCCTTCGTCATGTGCACCATCATCACCGCCGTCGGCGCCCTCGACGCCAAGGCGCTTTCCGGCTACGGCCTCAAGGGCATCGCCTGGTTCGCCGGCTCCTCGCTGCTCGCCGCCGCGGTCGGCCTCATCCTTGCCGTCGTCATTCAGCCGGGCTCCTTCATCGAGGCTCCCACCGCCGCCGTCGACTACGAGGCCTCCAACGTCACGCTGCAGGACACCCTCACCGGCTTCTTCAGCACCAACATCGTGAACTCGATGGGCGCCGGCGCCATGGTCCCCTGCATCGTCTTCGCCATCGCCCTCGGCCTCTCCTGCTCCGCCTGGCGCCAGACCCACGACGGCGAGTGCCTGGTCTATGACTTCTGCGAGCAGCTCGCTGCCCTCATCCTCAACATCATCCGCAAGGTCATGACCATCGCTCCCATCGGCATCTTCTGCTACGTTGGCTCGATGATCGGCACCATGGGCATCGAGGTCCTCATCCCCGTCGCCATGTACCTGCTGGTCATGTTCCTCGCCGACCTCATCATCTTCGCCGTCTGGATCACCATCGTCTGCACCCGCACCGGCTACAACCCCGTCAAGCTCATCAAGCTCATGTGGCCCATGTCCGCCCTCGCCCTGGGCACCGTCTCTTCCGCCGTCACCCTGCCCACCGCCATGCAGGACTCCAAGGAGAAGCTCGGCGTCGACCCCGAGGTCGCCGACCTCCTGCTCGCTCTTGGCATGCCCCTCAACTCGCCTGGCGCCGCCATTCACCTGGCCGTCACCGGCATCACGATCGCCCAGATCTACGGCATCACCTTCGGCACCGGCCAGCTCTTCTACGTCCTCATGGTCTCGTTCCTGCTCTCGCTGGCCAACGCCGTGTCCCCTGGCGCCTCGCTGGTCTCGATGACCATGATCGTCCCGCAGCTCGGCCTGCCCATGGAGGCGATCGCGATCTTCGCCGGCCTCGAGTATCCCACCGGCGCCCTGCGCACCATCCTCAACGTCGATGGCGACGTCTACGCCGCGCTCATGGTCTCTGCAAGCGAGGGTAACCTCCGCAAGGACATCTTCGAGAACGCATAGGGACCGTCTCGACACAGACCCACCTACCTGCGCGCCCGGCACACCGTCATGTGCCGGGCGCGTTCCCAAACGCGTCGGGAGGAAAGGAACGCATCATGAGCGAACGTATGGAGTATCTGCTTTCGCAGCTCGAACCCTTTGCGGACCAGATTGACGAGGCTAACGAGCGGGTCGTCGCTCGTATGCGCGACGCGCAACCCGCGCTCGTTGACGTACAGGTCGCCCGCGACGTCATCCCCGAGCTTGCAGGCGAGCGCAGGACGCTCCTTCATGCAGGTCCCCCAATCAGCTGGGAGGACATGTGCCCTCCCATGAAGGGGTCCTGCATTGGTGCCGTGCTGTTCGAGGGCTGGGCATCTGACGAGGCGGGGGCGCTCGAGCTGTTGGGCTCGGGGCAGATCCGTCTCATGCCCAACCACGAGGCCCACGCGGTCGGTCCCATGTCCGGCCTCACCAGCCCTTCGATGCCGGTGCTCGTGGTCGAGAACCGTCTGGATGGTACGCGGGCGTTCTGCACCATCAACGAGGGCGGCGGCAACGTGCTGCGCTTTGGCGCCTATGACCAGGAGGTCGTCGATCGGCTCCATTGGATGGCTGACGTGCTGGCACCTCTGCTCTCGGCAGCCCTGCGCTCATCGCGTGACGGCGTCAACATCAACGTCCTCATGGCGAAGGCCATCACCATGGGCGATGACTTCCACATGCGGAACGCGGCATCCTCGCTCGTGATTCTCAAGGAGCTGCTGTGCCTCATCGCGCCGCTCGAATGGGATGAGGACGAGAAGCGTGCCTGCATCGAGTTCATCTCGGCTGCCGACCAGTTCTTCCTCAACGTGGTCATGGCGACCGGCAAGGCCATCGTCGACTGCGCACGAAAGGTTGAGGAGGGCTGTGTCGTCACCACGCTCTGCCGGAATGGTCATGACTTTGGCATCCGCATCTCTGGTTTGGGCGACCAGTGGTTCTGCGCGCCCGTCGTCGAGCCCAACGGCCTCTATTTCACGGGCTTCTCGGCCGAGGACGCCAACCCGGATATCGGCGACTCCGCCATCTGTGAGACCATTGGAGTTGGCGGCATGGCCATGGTCGCCTCTCCAGCCGTGACGCGCTTCCTGGGAGCGGGCGGCTATCCCGAGGCCCTTGCGTACTCGAACGCGCAGGAGAAGATCTGCATCGCCCATAATCCCAACTGGTCCATTCCCACCTGGGACTTCAAGGGTACGAACCTGGGCATTGACCTGCGACGCGTTATCGAGACCGGCATCACGCCCACCATCAATACGGCAATCTCGCACAAGGAGGCCGGGCACGGCATGGTTGGCGCCGGAACTGCCCAGGCGCCCCTTGCCTGCTTCGAGCGGGCGCTCGAGGCCTACTGCGCCAAGTTGGGAATCGAGTAGGGAAGGGCCCCTGCGGAACGAGTGACGCCGGCCCATGGTGCCGTGTGTGTCGGGGGCCGGAGGATCGACACATTGCATGCAATGTGTCGATCCTCCGGCCCCCGACACGGCCGACGTGCGATGTACCGGTCGAAAGCAAAGCGTCCCTTGGGACAAAGTTTGTCCAAAGGGACGCAAACTGGCCTTCGGGGGCGGGTTTTGCGTCCTTCTTGGCAAAGTTTGTCAAAAGGGACGC